>JAYVMK010000221.1:0-10088 GCA_043758995.1 Lichenibacterium sp.
TCGACGGTCGACCTTTAGAACCATTGTCCCGGGTTGAGCAGCCCGGCCTGAACGAGGTCGCGGGTCGAACCGTAGCGATGGCTCGCAGCCTCGCACGGCGCGGCATTCCGCAACTTCGAAAGTCCCGGATAGGCGGCCAAGCCCCCGTCCTTGACGGTGACGATAGCTTCGAGGCGGGCCGCGATCTCCAGCGTCTCGGGAGCGGCCAGCAGAGCGTAGCGCAGAATGCAGGCGGTTGGGCTCGAGTGCCAGGGCGTGTGCGGATTGTTAAGATAGGCCGGAACGATGAGGCGCGTACCCGCCACGTAGCCATAGAACCACTGCCACTTGACCAGGGGAATGCGGTTGAGTGCCGGACTGCGTCGCGGTCTCGCCTTGTAAAGAGTGCGGCGCTGCAATCCACCGCGTACGACGACGTTCCGGAACCGGCCCGGGTCGAGCGTCACGAAGCCGAAAGCGTCGAAACGGTCGAGCATCGCCGGAGTGGCCACCCCAGCGGTGAGCTCCGCGGCGGGGCGGTCGCCATACATCTCGATCACGAGCGCATAGGCGTGGTCGCGGCTCTCGGATTCGAGAAAGTCGGTGAAATCTGCCAGAGTTCGGGTCTCGCAGCGGTAGAACACGAAGGCATCGGTAGTATCCAGCGAGAGGCACCAGCGTCCTGTTGCGTAGTGGCCCCGCAGTCCGTTGAGCCAAGTCGGAGCCTTGTCGAGCCGCGAGGCATCGCGCGGGCGCCAGACGGCACAGCCCGAACGCGATCCGAGATGCGCCGCGAGGCCGCCGTCTGCCGAGAGGTCGAGCAGCACAAATTGCTTCACTCCGAGCCGCTGGTGATGGTCGAGGAAGGCTACCGCAAGGGGATGATCACCATGGTGGGCCGCCACCACGACACAACCCCGCCCCAACGGCGCCTCGGCCGGGCCAGCTACGAGATCGAGCGCCCTGAGGCTGAGGCGCGCCCGGACCCAGGGCCAGAGCAGCACCGAGGCGAAGCGGAAAGGCGCCTGGAGTCGCGACCAGATCCCTCCAAGCCGCAAAGACTCAAAGACACGAACCCGACGCCGCTGGCCCGCCATCGGCCCACGGTTCAAGTGGGTCTTGCGGGGCGGGATCACGCCGGGCCCCTCCAGCCGCCCAGACTCATTCGGAGGTCCCGCCGGAGCTCGTCGTGATGACGCGCCGCCCCGTCGTGATTGTGGACGTCACGGGGCCGCGGAAGTCGTAATAGATACCGGCGATGCCGCGCATGATCTGCACGGCTTTGCTGAGCTCGACCGCTTCCGCATTGGCGATCAGCACCGTATCCTTGTCACGCATCTGCACCGACTGGCTGACGAAATAGCCCGCGGCGCCGCGCAGGTTCAGGTGATAGATCACCGGAACGGCATCAGCCTTGCGGTCGAGCGTTTTCAGTCGCCCGTCGCCTACCGGCAGCAAGGACGCCACCAGGGCGGGTGGCTCGAACCGCATCAAATAGATCTGGCCGATATCGGAGATCGCGTCATTGCCGCCCCCGGCACGTGCCAGTCCCTCGGCGAGGCTCACGCGCTCGACGCTGAAGTTATATTGCGAGACCTTGAGCGCCGCACCCAGCACCGAAAAGCTGCGCGGATTATGGATCAACACGAGGTTATCGCCGGGCTTGATGCGGATATTCTCGTTCGGATCGTCGATCAGACGCTGCATCTTGGCGCGGGCGACACGGCTGCCTCGAACGAGTTGCACATCCGTGTCGAAGGGCGGGTCCTTTGGGCCGCCTGCCTGGGCGATCACGTCGAGCACGCGCTCACCCCTGATCGTGATGGGAACAAGGCCCGGCTTGCCGACATCGCCGTTGACCGAAGCGGTATTGATGGTCGAGCTCACGAGGCTGACCACGACCTGGGGATCAGTCGCCTTTCCGTTGAGAGACTTGGCAATTGCGCGACCCGCTTGGGCAGGCGTCAAGCCGGCGACCCGGACGGTGCCTCCGAAGGGCACCGGCACGGTGCCGTCCTGCTCGACGACCTGGGTCGGCAGGGTCGCGGTATGGCCACCGACCGGCGTGGCTTTGTCGTTGCTCACGGGCGCCAGCGCCGAAGCGGCGCCGAACAGCGGGATCTGCGCCACTTCAAAGACAGTGGTGGAGATGACATCGCCCGGCTTCAGCACGAGCGATGGCCTGTAAACGTCGGCCCCGAGGGACGACAAGCCAGGCCGGTGGAAGGTCGAGAGGGCTTTGACCACCGCGGCGTCGAGCTCGACCACCGTATAGCCGGGGCCTTCCTGCGAAAGGCCCTGGGCTTCGAATTCGACTGCCGTCGGGGCACCGCTCGGCAGCACGGAGCACCCTCCCAGCGCCGCGGCGCTCAGGGACAAGACGCCCCACATGCGCGCTGCCGATCTGAATGCCATCCGTCCGAGCGCTCCACCATTCACGGTTGCCGCACGCCATGCGGCTAGGTTCCTCACATCTCAGGGTCTGGTAGACGGCAATAGGCCCATTGGCCAGCCGCCCAGAACCACATCGCCGCGCCAGCGGCTGAAAGAAAGGGGTTGCGACCCAAAGGACACGCGATCAACCCATGATCTGATCTCGCGCCGCCCCCATCACCAAGCCGCCGAAGGCGTAGAGGAGCAGCATGGCCAGAAACACGGTCGTGGTCGCCTGGAGCGGGAACTCGTAACCGGGATGCTGGGGCAGGGTGGGCGGGATAAAGGCTACGAGGTAGTTCTGCTGTTTGACCGCGTCCGCCCGCGCCATCACGAGGCCCTGCTGGGCCGCCATATAGGCGTTCTTGGCAAAGTCCTGTTCGAGCTGTAGCGCCTGATAGTCGTCCAGCACCTTGGAGTAGGGTTCGATGGCGCCGGCCGGACCGTTGGTGGCAAGGCGGCCCTGCTCCGATTTCAGCTGCTCTTCCAGCGCCAACACCTTGGATTTCAGCTGCGTCATGATGGGCGAGTTCGCCGACAACGAGCCCGCCGCATTTGACAGCTGCCCGCGGGCATCGGCCAGCTGACCTTCGATCGTTCCCACGATGGTTCCGATCTGATTGGCGGCCCGGGTCGGATCCTGGTCCCCCTGGTGATTCTGGAACTCCGTCAAGGCTGCGCGGGCCTTGGTGACCCGATCCTCCTGCCGGCCGAGCTCGGCTTCGGCGAATTTGACTTCGCTGGCCCGGGCCCGCGCAGTGAGATTGTCCACCATCGTATCGGCTGCCGTAACGATGGCGCTGGCGAGCTTCTGAGCGAACGCCGGATCAAAGGCGTCGACATCCACCTTGATGTAACCGCCGAGGCCCTGCGAGACCTCCACGCGAGAGCGGAAATAGGATAGGAACGCCTCGCGCGAGCTGTCCGGGCCGAGCCGGGACAGCCAGTCGATGTTGGAGGCTTGAAAATGCCTGCGCAGGTCTAGGTCGGCATCCAGCTTGTCGGCCAGAGCCGACGATCGAAGATACTCGTAAGTGATGGCACCGATGTCGACGAGATTGCTCTGCGATGTTCCGGTCACGCTCTGCACGAGGCCGGATGCGAGCGACGATGAGCCCTTGTAAGTCTGATAGGTAAGCTCGAAGCTGGACGTGTACCGCGGGCTCGCCACAAAGAGGCTGTAGGCCGCCGTCAGCAGTGTCGGCAGAAGAACGACCAGGGCGAACCAGCCCAGCACGCGTCGCGACCGCGCGCGGCGACGCTCCACCAGGGCGATGGCATATTGCGCCGTGGCGGGCCAGCCGACCGGCCCTCCTATGGCGCCCTCGCGAGCTTGGAGCCCGGCGTTGCGGCCGAAACCGACGTTCCGGGTCGGGCGATCCTGCGGCACGGTCTTTGACTCCTGCGGAGCCCTGACGACAGCCGTCCCGATGTCCTCAACGTCGCTCATTCCTGTCTGCCGACCTCCTGATCTTCGACCGCGTCGCGCGGATCACTGAACAATCGCACCATCCCATTGCGGATCGTAACGGCGGCTTCGGCGTGCTGCGTCACCAAGCGAGGCTGGGAGCTCGAGAAAATCACGCCGGCGCCCCGGTGCCCCGCCAGCGCGAAGCAGCGCGTCAGCACATCTTGGTCGATCAACCCTACCTCATCGACGAGGTAGCAGCCGAATGGGATCACAAATGTGGTGGCGGCCTCGAAGTTTCGCCGTTTCGCCCCGTCCTGGCTTTTCAACGGCCTGTCGAGCAGCATATCGGAGCCCGCCAGCGCCACGGCCGCGGCCAGCAGCCCGTCCGCCGAAAACCCGTAAGCGCGTGCCAGGAAGCGCAGGTTTTCCACCGCACTGAGGCCCGGATGCATCAACGAGCCGGCGTTGATCACGGGCGACATGACATCATGCCCGATCACGGCGCCGCGATCCGGGGGGAGCTTGCCGGAGAGGAGCTGCAGCAGCGTGGTTTTGCCGGCCTTGCGCGCCGCCAACACACCAAGCCGCCCGTCGGTCGGCAGGCCGACGGTGCCCGGAAGCAGTACCACATGCGGCGAAACGCCGGGATGCGGAAAGCTTTTCGCGACGTCGACGAGGTGGATCAGTCTTGATCCGGCCAACCGGCACTCCGATGGACAAGAAGGCCGAAGACGAGCAGTAGGATCGCGACGACCGCGGGATAGCGCAGGTCGAGAAGCGCGACCGGGTAACCGGGATCGAAGGCGTGTCGCTGATTTTCGACGAGATGCAGCAAAGGATTGTACCAATACCAGTTCGCCACGAGAGACGGCGTCGTGGCGAGCGAGAAATAGAGGCCGGAGGTTATGAAGAGGGCCCACGTCAGCAGCTTCTCCGCAGTCTTCACGAAGGCCAGCCGTCGCCCCAGCCCTTCGAGAAGCAGGCCGAGCCCGAAGCCACCGCCGCCCGCCATGGCAAAAATGAGACAGGTTTCGGGTACGTCGGGCAGAGCGAGATTGATCTTGAGCAGCGCTAAAGGAAGGAGCGCCAGCAGGCAAAATGCAAGGTTCAGCATGAGCCCCCATCCGGCTTTGGCCAGTCGGAGGTGGAGGTCGCTGATCCCTGGCCAAGCCGTAGCGCCTGCCGGCCACTTGCTGCCCGTCGAGGCGCCGCTCCAGCAGGATTGGAAGGCAAACCACGTGGAGAACCCCGCCAGAACATAGATCGGGACTGGGATCTGCCCCGGCATGGGCTTCTTCAACCAGTAAAAAAGCCAAGTGTGGACTACGACTACTACAGCCGGCCGCACCAGTTCGACCGCCGCGCCGACAAAGCTATTGCGGTAATGAGCGCGGAGATCGCGCAGCACCAGGGCGCGCAGGATCAGAAGATGATCGGTGATGCTCGGACGCCGGCGCCCGCGCTCGATGTCCCGCAACATCGCAGCCGTCACCAGAGTTTCGACATCGGCCGGAGCCGCACTCGTCTCGGTTGAAGCCGAGGAAGGCACCGCGGCGGCCGGAATGACCGGGGACGCTCCGTCGAGTCCAGATTCGGCATCGCCGGAAGGCTTTGACGCCGCCTGGCCGCGGATGCGGGCCCGTCTCGCTGCCAGAGCGGCGAGGAGTTCGACCCGATCCGCTTCGAACGAACCGCCGATACCTGAGGCTTCGATCTCGGCTTCGGCCTCGGCGAGGCGGTTCAAGGCCAGATGGCAACGCGCCGAGGCGAGCCGCACCGCCGGATCGGCAGGCGCGAGTACTACGGCCTCCTCGGCCACGGCGAGCGCGGGCTGATGCTGCAGGCGGCGCTGAAGAGCCGCGATGAGCTGTAGGCGCAGCACCACCGCGTCGGGCCGCAGCGCCGTGACGGTTTTGAGAAGGCCGACGCGCGCCCGCGCGTCATCGGCCTTCGCGGCAAGATGCGCGCCGAACAAGGCCGCCCGCCAGTTCTTGGGGTCACGCCGTCCCGCTTCCTCGCAAGCACGGCGCGCTTCAGGCAGACGCCCCGCCAGCCACTCGGCACGGGCCAGACAGAGCCAGGCCCGAGCGTCAGCGGGACCAGCCGTCGCTGCCTCGCGGAAGCGTACCGCGGCCTCTGCGAAATCACGCTGCCGGAACGCCACCGCTCCGGCCGCCATCGCGTGGACGGATGCGTCAAATTCCGTGGCTGTCATGCCGTGCCGTTCACAGGAAATCTTTTCGCGCCGCGGTCCGACGCCCTCCGACGATCCCACCGCTTGGGTGGGAGAATATAACGGATGCACGTCCGTCATGCGATCTCGCGTAGCAGCACGTCCGAATCAGCGATCGAGCCTTTCGGAGAGAAAGGCCGTGGCTTCGTCGAGAAATCCTCGCCACCCGCCGGTCTCGGCGGAGGTGCGCAGAGTCAGGTCCGCACCGCGCTCCCGCGCTACCTCGGCGAGGATCTGGCCCTGAGCGAGACTGTGGATATAGTCTTGCGGAGCGCTGTCTGGCGGCAGTGGCTCGGCCGCTTTACCGTAAAAGGCCAGGATCGGCGGCCCGCCGGCATGAATGTTGGAGATGGGCGACGCATCCGCCTCTGCGGCACGGAATCGAGGATCGGCGAGAGCTTCGAGCGAACCCGCGCCATAGAACTGGGCCAGCCATCTCGGCAGCCGATCTGTATGAAGGCGCGAGCGGATCTCGGCCGGGTCATAGGTGGCCTGCGCGTTGCCCGTGACCACGGCGGAGATTGCCGTCGACTGGCGCAGAACGGGATCGGCCGAGGACGCGTCGGCGAAGTCGGGGTGGAGCGCCACCCACAATGCGACTCCGGCGCCGGCCGAAAGGCCCATCAGGCCAACGTGCTCGGGATCGAGTCCGTATTCGGTCGCGTGAGCGCGAAGCCATTGCACCGCCAGGGAACCGTCTCGCATGGGCGTCGGGAAGTGCACCCCAGGAGCGAGCCGGTAATTGGCACAGGCGAAGGCGATGTGCCGCGCCGCCAGCATGGCCGCGAGCTGCGGGGCGCAGGGGAGTTTGTCGCCTCCCACGAAAGCTCCGCCGTGGAAGTACACGACGACCGGTGCCGGGCCGCCGTTCGCGGGCACGTGGAGGTCAAGGCTCTGAAGCCGGTCCGGCCCGTAGCGGAGATCCAGGGCATCAGAAGCACGGACAGCCGGCGACCCGAGGAGGCAAGTCGCGAGAAGGCCGGCGAGTGCCCTGCGAACCCTCACCGCGGTTTCTGCGCGACGGCGAAGAGATGCGGCGTCATGAAAGCGGAGCGCAGTTCCTTCACGTCTAAACCGTCGAGCACGAGGTTGCGCAACCCCTGCGGGCTGCAACGCAAATAATCCCCGCCAGCGGGCGACACAGCGGCCGTGGCGGTGAGAAAGTTTATCGGATTGCCGCTTGCGCCCACGACCCTGATTCCGAACTTGTTGGTTTTGCCAAAGCCGCGCGTGCACAGAACCAGCATACCGCCTGGCATCAACACCCGGCGGATCTCGGCAACGGTAAGCCAAAAACGCGCGTCGCGTTCCAGGGCCCGATCCCAGATGACGGTAGAAAAACAGCCGTCGTCGAAAAGCGGCGCAAGGTCGTTCGGCTCGCCTTTGTGGACGTGCACGCCGCCCGCTTCGCCACCCTCGCCGCCTGTCACGACGACGTGGCGCTCGACGCCATTGAGAAAGGGGGCATGAGAGATCGCACCCTCGCGTCCGCCGCCGGCGATCTCCAACAAGGGGCCGACGAGCGCGTGGGTGCGGAACAGCATCTCGTATTCTTCCACCACCTTGGCACGGATACCGGGGGTCGGAACGGGAGTGGACTCGACCAAGCTCATGCGATCACGGCTCCTCTGTGCGGCATCGATGCTGTTTGTGCCACGCTGCGGCCGAGATAGGCCAGCACCTCCCCCATCACCATGGCACCGTAGCTTTCGTTGCCATGATGGGGGTCATTGGCGTGGCCAAACCTCTCGAGGGTGAACCCTTCGGAGTCGATACAACACGCGGGGATTTCTATCACGTCCACGCCGAGCCGATCGAGTTCGGCACGTATGGTCTCGCGATAGAGAGTATCGACGCGCATCACGACATCAGCCCGCGTCTTGCGCAGGGCCGGGTGGTGGCGGAAGGGCCTCGGCGCCTCGATGACGAAGACGCGCCGGCCGAGCCGTCGCAGCAGTGCGAGAAGGTCCAACATGAAGCGCTGGTCGGCGAGGGCGAGACGGCGGATCATACCGCTCGATACTGGAGCTACAGAATTAACCAGGACATAAGCGTCGACCGGTGCGAACTCCTGCCATGCAGGGCTGCGCCACACCCGCACGGGATGGAGCGGCGCCGAAACGCCGTAGACCACTTCCTCGGCATCTCCCTCAAGAGGAATGCGTGAGAACTCGCGCCGGTATTCGGGCAACGTCACCTCGGCATGGTCGCCACGATCGACGAAGAACGGGAGCGTGGAAAGATGACCGCCGCCCAGAGGCCGCACCGTGAGCTCGATCGTCTTGGGCCACTGCCCGTCGATGTCGATGGAGCTTTGGCCGCGACGCAAGGCCGCCGTATGGCTGTCCCCGAAAACCAGAACCTGCATTGTCAGTAGTGCCCGAATACGGCGGCCAGTTCCTCGTCGCAGAGCACGCGCTCAGCGTCGGGGGACGCGAGAACCGGCTTCGACACGACGGGAGCGTCCCCGCGCCCTACCCTGACGCGCGCCCGAGGAGGCGCCGCATCCAACGCGTGTTCGGCGAAGAAGTGTTCCATCACGTGGCGCACGCCGGCCGACGAAACGGTCCGCATATCGGTGTTGTAGAACATGGCCCGCATTGGCGGGGAGGTCGTGATCTCGTAGCCGGGAAAGTAGTCCACGAAAGGATAAGTGTCGGCGAGGTAGCCAGCGGCCGCCCGCAGGATCGACTTTGAATAGGTGTTGGCCACCACGACCTGGTCGGGGGTAGCCGTCGCCATGATGGAGACTGGACTGACGGTAAGGACGAAATGCATGTCGCCGTTGATGGCGCGAAGCCGTCCCATCACGGCCTCCATGTCGGCGACGATTTCCGGATAGGTGAGGTTCAGGAACGCGTAACGGCTTTCGTCCCACTCGCCACCAGCTGTCCCCGGCGCCACAGGGAAGACAGTGCCGTCGCGGCGCGACATCCAAGTCTCGGTCATGCCGAGCGTGAACACGAAGGCGTCGGTTCGCTCAAAGAGCTCGACCACCCGGTCGAGGTGATGCCGGCGCAGCACCTCGACCTCCTCCGTGCTTCCGACGGCCCCGGGCTCGATGTGTGGCCGGAATGGATCGACGAATCCGTCGTCCCGCGCCCAGGCCCGATCGTCGGGGTCGATCTCTCCCGTGGCGCGCTGAAGCAGTTGGAGTAACTGGCGAGCCGTATAGAGATTGCCGTAGCGGGCCGAATAAATGCCGTAGCCGTAGTCGAGGTGCATGTCAGCCGGCAGGAAGCCGGGCGCAGGCTCGACATCGATGAAGTCGGCGCCGCGTCGTTTCAACTCGCGTCCAATATGCTGGGCGAAACAGCTTCCTCCTGTGGAGAGGCGTCGTCCGTCGAGCGAAAACTTCCGACGATACCAGTTTCCGATCTCAAGCGGATGGACGCCCTCTACGCTACGGCGCCAGAAAGCGCGATCGGGCTGCTGCTGATAGGGATGCCTGCGTCTGCCATCCATAGACGCTTTCTTCCTGACTGTCCGTCACGGGCCGGGCGCGCGTGCCCATGGTACATTCACTTGAAGTAGAGAGCGTTCCTCCATGGCAAATGTGTGGCATTTCGACAAGGGAGACCAACGGATAGTT
This sequence comes from Lichenibacterium sp., assembly GCA_043758995.1. GTDB lineage: Bacteria > Pseudomonadota > Alphaproteobacteria > Rhizobiales > Beijerinckiaceae > Lichenihabitans. Next base: position 9,649 of record JAYVMK010000221.1, read on the forward strand.
CAATGCCGATGACAGGCCGCCACTCGTCGCGGGGCGGTGCGGCTGCCGTCGTTAGTGCCTTTACTGAACGCGGGCTCGACCAGCCTGACTTCGGAGACGTGCGAACCTTATGCAGAACTCGCCGGATAGTCTGACCGCTTCGCCGCCGCAGAGCTCACTCGGGCTTCGACGCCACGCCGAACATCCGGGGCGGCATCATCATAACCCGGACCTCTCGCACGGCGAAGCCGTCGAGCACGCCATCCCGCAGGCCTTGCGGGCTCATGCGCCAGTAATCGGGCGCATCATGGACCCGGTGCGTGATAGTAGCATCTGCAATAGCGTTGCCCTTTTGGCCCGTAATATTGATTCCCGTCTGGCCAGCACTTTTGGAGAAGCCGGGGGAAACCACGACGATGGTGCCTCCAGGCTTCAGGATCCGCTTGATCTCATCCATGGTG
>JAYVMK010000222.1:0-12372 GCA_043758995.1 Lichenibacterium sp.
CGCATGTGCCGCTTCCTCGCCTATCTGGGGGACCCCAGCTTCCTCGATCGGCTGCTGGTCGTCCCCGAAGCATCGCTGGTCGCCCAGTCGCTCGCCGCCCGAGAAGCCAAGACGGTGGTCAACGCCGATGGCTGCGGCATCGGCTGGTATGGCGAGCGCGACGAACCCGGCACCTATCACGGCATCCTGCCGGCTTGGTCGGACGGCAACCTCCTGTCGCTCTGCCGCCAGCTCAAAAGCCGCATGTTCCTGGCCCATGTCCGGTCGGCGACCTCGGGCGATGTCTCGCCGACGAACTGCCACCCCTTCGCAAAGGGGAAGCACCTTTTCATGCACAACGGCCAGATCGGCGATTACGAGCGCATCCGGCGGCGCGTCGATGCCTTGATCCCCGACGATCTCTACGCCTGCCGGCGCGGCAATGGCGACAGCGAGGTGATCTTCCTCGCGGCACTGGCTCGCGGCCTGGCCGAGGATCCCGTCGCGGGTGTCGCGGCGACGCTCGGCGAAATCCTCGCCATCATGCGCGAGGCCGGCATTACCAAGCCGCTGCGCTTCGCGGCCGTTCATGCCGACGGCGAGACCTTGCGCTGCTACCGTTGGGCCAGCGACGACCGGCCACCGTCACTCTACTGGCGGCGTGAGGAGCGGGGCCGCATCGTTGCGTCCGAGCCCTTCGACAAAGGGGTGGACTGGCAGTGCGTGCCGGGTGGTTCTGTGCTGACCCTCGGTCCCGATGGAGCCGAATGGGTCGAGGCTTTCGTGGTCAAGGCTTCTGCGCCGCGCGGGCTCGCAGCCTGAAAGACGCGAGTTCGGCTTGCCGCGGCGGGCCGGTCGGGTCAGGAACGGGAACCTCTACATCGCTTCTGGACCTCGCATGACCTCGGCCCCGACTGTCGCCTCCCCGGCGCTTGACGCTGATACGCCGGAGCGGAGTGGCGCGCCGGGCGTAGCCGGGCCGCCGCCCGGCTCCTGGATTCAGCCGGTCTCGACGGGTCTGCTCGCCGCCATCGTGGGCTTCGCCTCGACCTTCACCATCGTGCTCCAGGGTCTGACGCGGGTGGGTGCGACCCCGACGCAAGCGGCTTCGGGCCTTCTCGCCATCTGCGTGGTCCAGGGGCTTCTCTCGATCGGCTACAGTCTCTGGCGCAGGCAGCCGATCTCCATCGTCTGGTCGACACCCGGTTCGGCCCTGATGATCGCTACGGGCTTGCCGGCCGGCGGCTATCCGGCGGCGGTCGGCGCCTTTCTCTTCGCCGCGGCGCTGATCGTGGCGGCCGGCGTGTGGGCGCCCTTCGGCCGCCTCGTCGGCGCCATTCCGCGAAGCCTCGCCAGCGCCATGCTGGCCGGGATCCTGTTCGGCCTCTGCCTCGCACCCGTTCATGCGATGACGGAGTTGCCGGTGCTCGCGGCACCCATCGTCATCGCCTGGGCGCTGGCCTGGCGGTTTGCCCGTCCTTACGCGGTTCCCGCCGCACTGGTGGTGACGGTGGCGGTGGTGATCTTCGTCACCAAGCTGCCACCCGGCGCCTTCGCGGGAAGCTGGCCGCAGCCCGCCGTCACGCCACCGGCGCTGGTCTGGGCCACGCTCGGCAGTCTCGGCCTGCCGCTCTTCGTCGTCACCATGGCGTCTCAGAACGTGCCGGGCCTGGCGGTGCTACAGGCCAATGGTTACCGGCCTCGTGTCGGCCCGATCTTCGTCGGCACGGGACTAGCGTCGGCCGTCACGGCCCTGCTGGGCGGAACCTTGATCAATCTGGCCGCCATCACGGCGGCCCTCTGTGCCGGACCGGACGCGCATCCGGATCCCGCCAAGCGCTATTGGTCGACGGTGGTTGGCGGCCTCGCTTATGTGGCGCTTGGCCTGGGCGCCGGTGCCGCGGCCGTGCTGGTGACCGCCTCCCCACCGCTTCTGATCGAGACCGTGGCCGGCCTGGCACTGCTCGGCAGTCTTGGGGGCGCGCTCACGAGTGCCCTCTCCGACGAGCGAGAACGGCTGCCCGCCGTCGTGACCTTCGCGGTCGCGGCCTCCGGCATCGTGGTCTTCGGCGTCGGGGCGCCTTTTTGGGCGCTCGCGGCCGGTGGTGTGCTTCTGCTGCTCGAGCGATGGCGATGAGGGCCGGTATCGCTCGGCGCCGCACCCAGGGGACAGGTGCAGTGGCCTCAGATCGCGTCAGGCCGCTTGGCCGCTAACAGGTAGTTCACATCCGTGTCGCGCGACAGGCTCCAGGTGTTGCGAAACGGATCGAACACCATGCCGGTGCGATCGAGGACCCTGAGCCCGGCGACCCGCACCGGGGTCGCGATCTCGTCGGGGGTGCGGAACTGGTTCCAATCATGGGTGCCGCGCGGCAGCCAGCGAAGGACATATTCGGCACCCACGATCGCCAGGGCGAAGCTCTTCGCCGTGCGGTTCAGCGTCGACAGGATGAAGAGCCCGCCGGGCCGCACCAGCGCGCAGGCGGTCGCGATGAAGGCGTCTGGGTCCGGCACATGCTCGACGACTTCGAGCGCCAGGACCACGTCGAAGGTTTCCCCAGCCCCCGCCAAGGTCTCGGCGGTCGTGGCACGATAGCTGACCGAGACGCCGGTTTCCTCCGCGTGCCGGGTCGCCACCGCGACATTGTTGGGCGCCGGGTCGATGCCCGTCACGCGACCGCCCAGTCGCGCCAGAGGTTCCGACAGCAGCCCGCCACCCGACCCGATGTCGAGGATCGAGAGGCCCGCGAGCGGGGAGGCCGCATCGGGCGCGATATCGAACTGCCGAATGATGAAATCGCGAATGTAGCGGATGCGCGTGGGGTTGAGCCGGTGGAGCGGCGCCATGGCGCCCTTCGGGTCCCACCAGGCCTCACCCAGCGCATCGAAACGGGCCACGTCCACGGCATCGACCCGGTCGGGTGGGCCATAATCGGCGATCCGGGGCGATGTGTCGGGCATGGGTCGGGCTTTCGACGAGACAGGCGCGGCGTCACGCCCGTCGAGGAGGCGGCTTGAAGAAGCCGCACCGTCGGGGCGTTCGAACCGTCGCCACAGGGCGGATCAGCCCGCGCGTTGACAATGCGGGCCGCTGCCGCCATCCATACGCGCCCTCCGGCCCGGGGGCGAGCCCCGGCGCGAGCCGGGCGTCGTCGGCCGGTCCCGTTTCTCCTGTCCAGAGCCGATGAGCCGTCTCGTTCTGAAATTCGGCGGCACGTCCGTCGCCACCATCGACCGGATCCGCAACTCCGCCCGCCACGTCAAGCGCGAGGTCGACGCCGGCCACGAGGTCGCCGTCGTGGTCTCGGCCATGTCGGGCAAGACCAACGAGTTGGTCGGCTGGTGTGCGGAAGCCTCCCCACTCCACGATGCCCGCGAATACGACGCCGTCGTCGCGTCGGGCGAACTCGTCACCGCCGGGCTCATGGCCATCGTGCTTCAGGAGATGGGCATCCAGGCCCGCTCCTGGCAGGGGTGGCAGATCCCCATCCTCACGTCGGGCGCGCATGGTGCGGCCCGAATCGAGTCGATCGACGGCAGCGAGATCGTTCGCCGCTTCTCCGATCGTGCCGAGGTCGCCGTGATCGCGGGCTTCCAGGGCTTGCACGAAGCCTCGGGGCGCGTCACGACACTCGGGCGCGGTGGTTCCGACACCAGCGCGGTGGCGATAGCGGCGGCGATCGGGGCCGATCGCTGCGACATCTACACCGACGTCGACGGCGTCTACACCACGGATCCCCGCGTCGTGCCGAAGGCGCGACGCCTCGACCGCGTCACCTTCGAGGAGATGCTGGAGATGGCGTCGCTCGGCGCCAAGGTGCTCCAGGTGCGCTCCGTCGAGGTGGCGATGAACCACAACGTCAAGGTCTTCGTCCGCTCGTCCTTCGACGATCCCACCCAACCCAAGCCCGGCACGCTGATCTGCGCCGAGGAAGACATCATGGAACAACAGGTCGTCACCGGCATCGCCTTCGCCAAGGACGAGGCGCAGATCACGCTGCGGCGCATCGCCGACAAGCCCGGCGTGGCGGCCTCGATCTTCATGCCGCTGGCCGAGGCGGGCATCAACGTCGACATGATCATCCAGGTGGTCAGCGACGATACGACGACCACCGACATGACCTTCACGGTGCCGGGGGCCGACTTCGACCGCGCCAAGGCCTTGCTGGCCAGCCATCGCGAAGAGATCGGCTACGCCGTGCTGCAAGGCACCGACGATGTGGTCAAAGTGTCGGCCATCGGCATCGGCATGCGGTCCCACGCCGGCGTGGCCGCCCGTGCTTTCCGGGCGCTATCCGAGAAGGGCATCAACATCCGCGCCATCACGACCTCCGAGATCAAATTCTCGGTGCTGATCGACTCGGCCTACACCGAACTGGCGGTGCGCACGCTTCATACGCTCTACGGTCTCGACAAGGCCTGAACCGGCGCGGGGGACTGGCTCTTCCGACCCCTTGCCGTGCGGGCGACGCTCCGGTTATTACGGTTCATAGGGCGGGTCCATTGCAGCCGGTACGCTGACCGGGACGTGTCGGGCTCGGGCATTGAGGGAAGCAGGCCATGCGTGGCGCTCTGGCCGGACCGCGATTGCTGCTGCGCCGGCTGCGCGAAGTCATGGCGGAGCCGATCTCCGCGCAGGAACGCCTCGACAAGATCGTCGTCCAGATCGCGTTCAACATGGTGGCCGAGGTCTGCTCGGTCTACGTGCTTCACAGCGATGGACGCCTCGAGCTCTATGCCACCGAGGGCCTCAACCGTGAGGCGGTGCACCACACCACCATGCGCAAGGGGGAAGGCCTCGTCGGCCTGATCGCCTCCTCGGCCGAAGCCTTGGCGTTGCCCGACGCCCAGAACCACCCGGCCTTCTCCTACAAGCCCGAGACCGGGGAGGAGATCTACCTCTCGTTCCTGGGCGTGCCGATCCTTCGCGGCGGCAATACGCTCGGCGTCCTCGTGGTTCAGAACAAGGCGCGCCGGCAATATTCCGAGGAAGAGGTCGAGGCGCTTCAGACCACCGCCATGCTGATGGCCGAGATGATCGCGGCCGGCGAGCTCCAGGCCATGCTGCCCGGCAATCCCGTGCTGCGGCAGCCGTTGAGCCTCAAGGGCACTGCGGTGGTGGAGGGCGTCGGCCTCGGCCATGCGGTGCTGCACGAGCCGAGGGTCATCGTGACCCGCCTCGTGGCCGAGAACGTCGACAGCGAGGTCGCCAGGCTGGAAGAAGCCATCGCGGCCCTGCGCGAGGCCATCGACCGGCTCGTCGACCAGGGCGACGTGGCGGGCCCCGGCGAACATCGCGAGGTGCTGCAGACCTTCAGGATGTTCGCCAACGACCGCGGCTGGCTGCGCCGGCTGCGCGAGGCCGTGATGACGGGGTTGTCCGCCGAAGCCGCGGTCGAGCGCGTCCAGAGCGACACGCGTGCCAAGCTCGTCCGCCAGACCGATCCCTACCTGCGCGACCGCCTGCACGATCTCGACGAGCTGGCTAACCGGCTGCTGCATCAGCTGACCGGCGAGAGCATGGTCGCCCCCGTCGATGCACTGCCCGAAAATGCCGTGATCGTGGCCCGCTCCATGGGGCCGGCGGCGCTGCTCGATTATGATCGCTCGAAGCTGCGCGGCCTCGTACTCGAAGACGGTGGCGCCTCGAGCCACGTCGCCATCGTGGCGCGGGCGCTGGGCATTCCGCTCGTCGGCGATGTCGCCAACGTTTCGAGCCTGGTCGAGCCCGGCGATGCCCTGATCGTCGACGGAACGCTCGGCGTGGTCGAAGTGCGGCCGGCTCCGGATGTCGAGGCCGCCTATGCCGAGAAGGCGCGGTTCGGGGCGCGGCGGCAGGAGCAGTACCGCAAGCTGCGCGACGTGCCTTCGGTCACGGCCGACGGGGTCGAGGTCGGCCTGCACATGAATGCCGGCCTGCTGCTCGATCTGCCGCACGTGGCCGAGACGGGGGCCGCCTCCATCGGCCTGTTCCGCACCGAGCTTCTCTTCATGGTGGCGTCGCGGTTTCCGCGCGTCGCGCAGCAGACGGAGCTGTACCGCTCCGTGCTCGATGCCGTCGGCGATCGTCCCGTGACGTTCCGCACGCTCGACATCGGCGGCGACAAGGTGCTGCCCTATATGGCGCGGCCCGACGAGCCGAATCCGGCGCTCGGCTGGCGCGCCATCCGCATTGGACTAGACCGGCCGGCGCTTCTGCGCTCGCAAATCCGCGCCCTGCTGCGCGCCGGCGGCGGCCGGGCCATGCGCATCATGTTTCCGATGGTGGCCAGCACGGCGGAGTTCGACGCCGCCAGAGCTCTCGTCGGCCTCGAACTCGACCATCTGATGCGGCATGGCCGCCCCAAGCCGTCGGAGCTGAAGCTCGGTGCCATGGTGGAGGTCCCGTCGCTGCTCTGGGAGCTCGACGAATTGGCGAGCCGCGCCGACTTCCTTTCGGTCGGGTCGAACGACCTGATGCAATATCTCTTCGCCATCGATCGCGACAACAAGCGGGTGGCGACGCGCTTCGATCCGCTCTCTCCCGCCATGCTGCGCGCCTTGGCGAGCATCGCCGAGGCGGGGCGTCGTCACGGTATACCGGTCACGCTCTGCGGCGAGTTCGGCGGCAAGCCGCTCGGGGCGCTGGCGCTGGTGGCGCTCGGCTATCGCAACCTGTCCATGTCGGCCTCCTCACTCGGGCCCGTGAAGGCCATGCTGCTCGGCCTCGACGCCGCCGACGTGACAGCCTATGTGGGGGATCTCCTGGCGTCGAAGGACGGCGCGGCTTCGCTGCGACCGGCCCTGACCGCCTATGCGGAGCGCCGCAGCCTCCCGCTTTAGGCTGACGGGCTCCCCCTCTCGTCCTGGTCTCGATGCTCCCCCATTCCAAGCTCGATCTGATCCTGCGCCGCCACGAGGAAGTGTCGGCCCGCCTCTCCGGTGGGCCCGACGCCACCACTTTCGTGGCGCTGTCGCGCGAGCTTGCCGAGACCGAGCCGCTGGTTTCGGCCATCCGCGCCTACCGCGACAAGGAATCCGAACTGGCCGGCGTCGAGTCCATGCTGGCTGAGCCGGCGCTCGACGACGATATGCGCGAGATGGTCGAAACCGAGCGCGCCGAAGCGACCGAGGCCTTGGCGGCGCTCGAAACCGAGATCCGCCTGGCTTTGCTCCCCAAGGATGCCGCCGACAACAAGAGCGCCATCCTGGAGATCCGGGCCGGGACGGGGGGTGACGAGGCGGCGCTCTTCGCCGGAGACTTGTTCCGCATGTACAGCCGCTACGCAGACCTTCACCGCTGGAAGGTCGAAGTGCTGTCGGTCAGCGAGGGTGTGGCGGGCGGCTACAAGGAGATCATCGCCGAGGTCCAGGGCGTCGGCGTCTTCGCCAAACTGAAGTTCGAAAGCGGCGTCCATCGCGTCCAGCGCGTGCCCGACACCGAGACCCAGGGGCGCATCCACACATCCGCGGCGACGGTCGCGGTGCTGCCCGAGGCCGAGGAAGTCGACGTCGCCATCAACGAGGCCGACCTGAAGATCGACACGATGCGGGCGCAGGGCGCGGGCGGCCAGCATGTCAACAAGACGGAATCGGCCATCCGCATCACTCATCTGCCGACCAACACGGTGATCTTCGTCCAGGAAGAGCGTTCGCAGCACAAGAACCGCGCCCGGGCCATGTCCCTGCTGCGCGCCCGCCTCTACGACATGGAACGTCAGAAGCTCGACACCGAGCGTTCGGCCGACCGCAAATCGCAGGTCGGCTCCGGCGACCGGTCGGAACGCATCCGCACCTACAATTTCCCGCAGGGCCGGCTGACCGACCACCGCATCAACCTCACGCTCTACAAGCTCGACAAGGTCATCGTCGGCGAAGCGCTCGATGAGGTCGTCGATGCACTGACGACCGAGCACCAGGCGGCACAACTCGCCGCGGCGGAGGGCTAGGGGTTCTCTTCCCCATGCGGGACGGTCGGCGGGAAGGTCGGTTTGAGATTGCTTGCGCAAGCTGAATGACCAAGCGCCTGTCAATGGGAGTGGTTCATGCCCGAACCTGCGCACCTCGCTCCCCGATCCCGTCGGTCCCACCTCGCCTTCACGAAAACGTCGCGCTCGACGCCTTCGCATCCCACGAGTTTCCATCCTAAGGTGCAGCCGACGAGGGGAGCCCGACCATGAGCGTCCTGCAGGCGGAAGTGTACGAGGCATTCCGAATGCTCGATGTCCCTGATGACAAAGCCTTGAAGGCTGCCGTCGCGCTCTCCGCGGCGCTGACAAAGGTCGAGGACGAAACGGCGAAGAATTTCAGCAAGCGTGACGCTGACGTCGAAGCCATTCGGCGGGACATCGCGTCGATCAATAAAGACGTCGCCGGCATCAACACACGGCTGGCCGTGATGCAGGGCGACATGAGAAGCGACATGGTTGCGCTCGAGAGCGGTCTCACGGATCGCTTGAGGACTCAGGACTTCGATCTGAGTGGGCGCATGGCGTCGATGCAGAGTGATCTGAACGGTCGCATGGCGTCGATGCAGAGTGACCTGAATGGACGCATGGCGTCGATGCCGGGAGAGATCAACCTGCTGAAGTGGATGATGGGCACTGTCATCGCGCTACTGGTGACAGTGATGTTTCGCGTTTTCACGCATTGAACTGACTGCGAACGAGGCACCCGGTCGCTGTCTCGCTAACCTCGCCTAGTCATGGCCGTCGCGCTTCTTCCACCACAGTTCGATCGGCGTGACGTTGCTGATGCCGAAGAGCGGCACCTCCTTGGGCCGGCCCAGCCAGGACGCGTAGGCGATCCATTGGTCCTCCGTGTGGAACAGCGGCACGATGTAGAAGCCCGAGAGCAGCAACCGGTCGAGCACGCGTACGGCGGCGGTGAAATCCTCCTGCGATCGCGCTTCCACGATCGCGGCGACGGCGGCGTCGATGGCGGGCGAGGTCGCACCGGGCAGGTTGAAGGAGGCTGGCTGGGCCGCAGCCGCCGAGGTCCAGCGCGAGCGCTGCTCAGCGCCGGGGGAGGGCGAGGCCGTCCACTGGCCAAGCATCATGTCGAAGTCGAAGCTCTGCCGCCGGCGCTGGTACTGCACCTCGTCGACGAGCCGAACGGTGGCCTCGATGCCGATGTCGCGCAGGCTGGCCGCGAAGGCCAGCGCCAGTCGTTCCTGCCGGCGATCCTGGACCATGATCTCGAAGCGGAACGGCTGGCCGTCGGCTTGGCGCATGACAGTGCCGTCGAGCTTGTCGCCGGCTTCGGCCAGCAAGGCGAGGGCGCGTTTGGCCTCGGCGCGGTCGCGTCCCGAGGCGTCACCGCTGGGCGGACGCCAGCTGCCGTCGAGCATGTCGGGACGGACGGAGCCGGGGTAGGGGGCCAGGAGAGCCGTCTCGGTGGCATCGGCGACATGGCCGGTCGAGGCCAGCGGACTTTCGGCGAAGAAGCTCGGCGTGCGGCGGTAGAGGCCACCATAGAGGTTGCGGTTCACCCAGCCGAAGTCGAACATGTCGTTCAGCGCTTCGCGCACGCGCACATCGGCGAAGAGGGCGCGGCGCGTGTTGAAGGCGAACCCCTCCATGCCCTTCGGCAGCCGGACCGGCAGGGCTTCCTTGATGGCGCGGCCATCCTTCAGGCTCGCGAAGTCGTAGCCGGTCAGCCAGCGCGCCGGATCCGTTTCGATGCGGAAGTCGCACAGCCCCGCCTTGAACACCTCGAAGAGGCTGTTGCCGTCACGGTAATAATCGATGTCGACCCGGTCGAAGTTGAACAGGCCTCGTCGTGACGGCAGGTCGCGGCCCCAATAATCCGGGTTGCGCTGCAGGACGAGCTTGGTGCCGGCCTCGATGCCGGCCACGCGATAGGGACCGCTGGCGATGGGAGCCTTGAGGCTTGTCTCGTCGAAATGAGCAGCATCCACGGCATGACGCGGCAGGACCGGCATCAGCCCGAGAAAGAGCGGCAGCTCGCGGTCGCCGATCCCGGCGAGGTCGAAGCGGATCGTATGGGCGTCGGGGGTCGTGACCCCCTTGATCGCCGCGAGGGCTTGGCGCTGCTGCGGCCGCCCTTTCGCTTTCAGCAGGTCGAAGGTGAAGCGCACGTCGTCGACCGTGATGGGCGTCCCATCCGAAAAGCGCGCGCGCGGGTCGATGTGGAACGTCGCGAAGCTGCGGGCGTCGTCGGTGTCCATGCCGCTGGCAACGAGGCCGTAGAGCGTGAAGGGCTCGTCCTGCGAGCGCGCCATCAGGGTCTCGAAGACCATGTTGTTCAGCCCCTGGGCCGTCGAGCCGGCCTTCAGGTTGAAGGGATTGAGGCTGTCGAACGTGCCGAGCAGGCACAGGCGGAGCCGGCCGCCTTTGGGAGCTTCCGGCTCCGCATAGGGGAAATGCGAGAACCCGTCGGGCAGCGCCGGCGTGCCGTGCATGGCGATCGAGGATGCGGCGCGCACCGCGTCCGGCAGGCTGACGCCGCCGAGGAGGAAGGCCAGGGCCGGCAGGATGGCGCGCGCGAGGCCTCGGGAGAGACGCCGCGATGGCATGGAGGGTGAGGTCCGAACTGCGATCATGCCCCATCCTGACGCGCGATGCTGGTGCGGGTGTGACGCGATCGCGCTTCGGCCGGGTGCATGGCTTGCAATCGGCCCCAAGATCATCGACAGAGGCGGCGGTTGTGGCGGCCCGACAACGTGTCGCCGCATTCCGTCGCGAAGACCGGCCGCCAGACGAGATTCGCGGCCGTGCCGGTCGAGCGGTCGGAGGTCGCAGGGCGCGGGCGCACCCCGGCCCAGGCCGATACGGCAGATTTCGATACGACGTCCATCACCATTCGCTTTACGAACGACGAGGAAACACCATGCCGATCCAGCCGATGAAACTCGGGACCGCGGCCCTGCTTGCCACGGCGCTTATCGCGGGCCAAGCGCTGGCGCAGACCGCTGCTCCGGCTCCGGCGGCTCCCGCCGCAGCCCCCCAAGGTCAGCCGCAAAACCCTAACGCGCCCGTCAAGATCGACATGCAGACGGTGGCAAAGACGGATTGGACCAAGGTCTGCTCCAAGCCCCAGGCTGGGCAGAAGGAACTGTGCTTCACCACCCGCGACTTCACCACCGCCCCGGATCAGCCGCCGCCGGTCGCTCTTGCGGTCTACGACGTCAAGGGTGACGAAAACCGTATTCTGCGCGCGCTGCTGCCGATCGGCATGCTGCTGAAGCCCGGCGTGCGTTTCATCATCGACAAGGGCGCTCCCTCCGAAGGCTCCTTCGAGTTCTGCATGCCGAACGGCTGCTTCGCCGAAGCTCGCGTCAACGGCAAGGTCCTCGACAACATGAAGAAGGGGACGACCCTCAACATCGTCGCCAAGGGGCTCGCCAACAACGAAGTCACCTTCGCGCTGCCGCTCGCCAACTTCGGCAAGAGCTTCGATGGTCCCGCCGTCGCGCCGGAAGTGATCCAGAAGCAGCAGCAGGAGATGCAGGCCGAACTGCAGAAGCAGCTCCAGGATCGCGCCGAGGCCCAGCGCAAGGCTCTGGAGGCGCAGCCGACCCCGCCGGCCGCCCCTGCTCCTGCAGCGGCCCCTGCCAAGCCCTGATCGGCACTGACGGTCAAGAAAAAGGCGCGCACTCCGGTGCGCGCCTTTTTCGTTGGTGAGAGCGGGTCGAGCCGGCGACGAGGTCCGGTCAGTTGCGGGCCATGTCCTTCGACTTGTAGCTTCCGCCGGCCGTACGGACGAAACTGTCGCCGATCTGCGGATGCCGCAGCGGCTCGCCCGAGTCGTCGGGCAGAAGGTTCTGCTCCGACACATAGGCGATGTATTCGGTCTCGGTATTCTCGGCGAAGAGGTGGTAGAACGGCTGTTCCTTCACCGGACGGACGTCCTCGGGGATCGACAGCCACCATTCTTCCGTATTGGCGAAGACCGGATCCACGTCGTAGATCAGCCCGCGGAACGGGTACTTGCGGTGGCGCACGACCTGCCCGATGCTGAACTTGGCGCAGAGCGCTTTCATCGTCTTCTCCGTGTCTTGGCGCCGAGCGACCCGGCTGAGGGCAGGGTAACGCCTGAGCCACTCGCGGGGTCGCGATCGGTTCGGCTAAGTGGGTGCTGATGGAGCGAAGATGTCCGCCACGTGACAATCCGTCAACAGGGTCGCGCCGTCACAGCGGCCTTGCCTTGCCGTCTGGAATGGGGCAAAAAGCCCTCGCGCGGCGGTGTCGGCTCTCAGGGGCTCGGTTCCGACGCCATGCAGGAGTGTAGCTCAATCGGCTAGAGTACCGGTCTCCAAAACCGGGGGTTGTGGGTTCGAGTCCCACCTCTCCTGCCACTTTCGTGGCATTCCGCTCGCCGCACCACTCCGTCGTCGTTTTTTCACTTGGTTCCCGCTCGCTCGCCCGTTATAGGACGAGCGGTGGGGGGGGG
>JAYVMK010000223.1:0-5242 GCA_043758995.1 Lichenibacterium sp.
TCCGTCCGGAACCGCGCGCTCGCGGCCTCGCCCCAGCAACTCTCGATCGGCCTTGCGGTGCTGGCCGCCACGGCCGTGGCCAGCGTCACCACCGGAATGCTGGCACCCGACGCACTGAACGCGTGGGGATGGCGCGTGCCCTTCCTCATCGGCGCGCTCCTGTCGCTGTTCGGGCTCTATCTTCGCACCGGCCTCCCGGAGACCCCGGTCTTCGAGGCGGCGCGGCGAAACACCGAGGCGAAAGTGAGCTCGGTCCTGTCCTCGATGCGCCAGTTCCCCAAGGAAATGTTCATCGTCTTCGTCGTCCAGATGAACAGCCTGCAGTATTATCTCTGGCTGATCTTCCTCCCGACTTATGCCAATCTGGCAGGCCACCTCGATCGCGCATCCGGCTTCGTGGGCAGCATTCTCGCCAGCATCGCCTATTGCATCGGGGTTCCGGTCTTCGCGGCGATCTCGGACCGGATCGGGCGCAAACCCTTCCTGATCGCGGCGGCGATCTGCTTCCTGCTCTTCACCTATCCGCTGCTGTCCATGCTGGCGGTCCCGAACCTCACCTTCGGCACCTTCGCCTTCGTGGCGGTCGTCGGGTCGATCTTCGTGTCGCTCAACAATTCCGTCCTCGGAACCGTCTTCGCGGAACTCTTCCCCACGCGCGTCCGCACCTCGGGTATCGGCATCCCCTATGCGGTCTGTGCGGCGATCTTCGGCGGCACGGCTCCGGCGGTGGCCACCTGGCTGCAGCAGGCGGGCGGCCCGCTCTACATCGCGCTCTACGTCATGGCGGTCTGCGCCATCACGCTCGTCACGCATCTCACGCTCACGCCCGAGACGCGGGGGCGATCGCTCGACTGAGCTCTGCCCCGTCCCGACCGAAAGACACGATCATGCTCGTCATCCACCATCCCGACCAGGCGCTCCACGACCCCGCCGAAGTGTTCCGCACCGGCAGGTTCATCGCCCAGCCCGATCGCGCGGAGCGCTACCGCATCTTCCTCGATGTCGTCCGGCGCGGACGCCACGAGATCGTCGAGGCTCCGCTGAACCGGCCCGAGGCCATCACCGAGGTGCACGATCCGGCCTATGTCGAGTTTCTCCGCACTGTCTACGCCCGCTGGAGCCAGCACCCGGACTACGGCCCGGTTGCCATTCCCAACGTCCATCCGACGCACCGCATGCATCGCAAGCCGACGGAGCTGCTCGGCGAGTTCGGCTGGTACTCGAACTCGACCTCGTGCCCCATCACGGAAGGCACCTGGCCCGCCGTCTTCGCCGGCGCGCAGGTGGCGACGCATGGCGCCGATCGTCTGTCGGCCACCAGCGGCCCGATCTATGCGCTCTGCCGTCCGCCCGGCCACCATGCCTATCCCGACCTGATGACGGGCGTCTGCTTCCTCAACAACGCGTCCATTGCGGCGCACCAGCTGACGAAGCGGTTCGGACGGGTGGCGATCGTCGATATCGACGTGCACCATTGCAACGGCAGCCAGTTCATCTTCTGGGAGCGCCCGGATGTGCTGGTCTGTTCGATCCACATCGATCCGAACCTGTCGGCTCCCTATTACGCCGGCCATGCCGACGAGGTCGGAGCCGGGGCGGGCGAGGGTTTCACCTTCAACCAGCCTCTCGGGCTCGCCACGCCGGACAAGCCCTGGCTCGCGGCGATCAGTGCCGCCATCGCGCGCGTCCGGGATTTCGCGGCCGGCGCGCTCGTCGTGTCGCTGGGGTTCGATGCCGGCGAGCACGATCCCTCGGCGGCCTTCAAGATCACCGATGCCGGTTTCGCGGAAGCGGGGCGGCAACTCGCCGGAGTGGGATGCCCGACACTGCTGGTCCAGGAAGGCGGCTATCTCAGCCCGGCGCTGGGCGGCAATCTCGAGAGCTTCCTGCGCGGCTTCGCCGGCGTCTGAAGGTCCGTCGCTGGTCGAGCGCGAGGTGTGCCGTCACGCATGCGGCATCCGGGCGATGGTGGCGAGCAGGTCGGACGGCGTCACCATGCCCAGGAACGCTCGCCGCTGATCCACGATCATCACGGCTGGCGTGCGGCCATCGGACAGGACGTCCACCAGATCGAGCGCAGGCCTGTCCGCCTGCTCGGTCGCAGCGGGCGACATGATCTCGCCGACGCGTGTCGCCGGTCGGGAGAGTTCGTTCAGGCCGACGGTGCCCACAACGCGGGCTTCGGCGTCGACAACGGGCAGGGTCGTCACACGATGTGCGAGCAGAAGCATTCGCGCTTCGTCGGGGGTGGCGGCCTCTCCGACGCTGGGGACGTCTCGCCTCATGATGTCGGAGCAGCGGCTCCCCTGAACCCGATCGAAAGCCCGCTGTTCGACCTGCCGGAGCAGGCGGTCCACGTCGCCACGGTCGATATCGAAGGTCTCTCCGAGGTCTTCGAGCGCCCGGTCGACATCTTCGGGACGGAACCCCACCCGATGCTGGCTAGGGTGGTCGGTCGTTCCGTCGCTGTCGCCCGTCGCAGACGAGGCGACATGCGGGTAGACGTGCCGCCGCGCCAGCTTGTGGAACAGCCAGCCCGAGAGGACCAGGAGGGTCGAGTTGAGCCCGACCGGAACGAGGGGAAAGGCGTATCCGGCAGCCAGGACCGCAGGGCCGCCGAGGACGGCCGTGAGAGCCGCGGCACCCCCGGGCGGATGCAGGCAGCGCAGCAGCGACATGGCGGCGATCGCCAGGGCGACGGCGACTGCGGCCGCCAGCGTCGGGTCGGGCACCATCCGGGCCACGGCAACGCCGACCAGCGCCGAGATCGTATTCCCGCCGATGATCGACCAGGGCTGCGCCAGAGGGCTCGCCGGAACAGCGAACAGCAGCACCGCCGAGGCTCCCATGGGAGCGACCAGAAGCGGCAGATAGGGGCCGTTACCGAATGCGATGCCGCAAACGAGCCCGGTCAGGCCGATCCCGAGCACCGCTCCGCCGCATCCGACCAACCGGTCGAAGAGGGTCGCGCCGGCCAGAATTGGAGTAAAGAGCGTCAAGCGCTGCGCGAAGCGCGAGCGCCTCGACCTCGTCTGACCGGGACGCGACAGCATGGTGTTCTCGACAGAGTTCATGCCGACCTGCGTCGGCCGGGCATCAGATAAGGCCGGCGTTCGCCTTCGCTCCGGGCGACGGCCGCCCGGACCTGAAGGAGATCCTTTCGGGTCACGAGACCCACGAGAACGCCACTGATCGGATGCGTGACAGGAAGGCGTCCCTGATCGGTCGCCAGCATCAGGTCGATTGCGTGCGCGGTCACGTCGTCCGGGTGAAGAACGGGAAGGGACGCATCCGAGATCCGCTCCCCCAATGGTTCGCTCCCGTCTCCATCCTCGGTCGTCCAGCGCAGCGCGTCGGCGCGGGACACGAGGCCCACCGGCCGGCCGGCCGTATCGACGACCGGGTAGACGCGGTGGCGTCCGGCTTCGAGGACCGAGACGGCCTCGGCGACGGACAGATCCATCGGCAGCGTGTCGACGTCGCCGATCATGATCTCGGAGACGCGGGCGAGCTCATGCGGGTCGATGGCATAGTCCCGCGTGATATGCTGCCCGCGGCGCGCGATCTTCTCGGTCAGGATGGAGCGCTTGAGCAGCAGCACCGTGCAGGCATAGGCCGCCACGGAGGCCGCAAGCAGCGACGGCAGGATGTGAACGTTGCCGGTCAGCTCCAAGGCGAAGATGGCGCCCGTCAGCGGCGCGCGCATCGTACCGCCCAACATGGCGGCCATGCCCAGAAGAGCCCAGAAACCCGGTTCGCCCGGCAGGACCGACCCGACGAGCCAGCCCAAGGCCCCGCCCATGATCAGCAGAGGCGCGAGTACGCCCCCGGACGTGCCCGAGGAGAGAGCCACCAGCCAGATCACGGCTTTGACGACGAGGATCGTCAACACGGCGGTGACCACCAGATGTCCGGTCAGCAGGTCGCCGATGACGTCGTAACCAACGCCGAGCGCGCGAGGCTCGACGAGGCCCCCCAATCCGACGACAAGACCGCCGAGGGCTGGCCACCACATCCAATGGATCGGCAGCCGCTCGAACGCGTCCTCGATCGCGTAAAGCGAGGTGGTGAGCACGCCGGACATCAGCCCCGCCAGGATCCCGAGCGCCGCGCAGGCGATCAGGCCCCACCACGGCAGGGCCGGGTCACTGGAGAAGGGAAACAGCGGGCCGGCGCCGAAGAGAGCCGGCCGGAGAAGCGTCGCCGTCACGGCGGCTGTCGCGACGGGGATGAAGCTGCGCGGGCGCCACTCGAACAGAAGCAATTCGACAGCCAGCAGAACCGCCGCCATAGGGGTGCCGAAGATGGCCGTCATGCCCGATGCCGCACCGGCGACGAGCAGCGTCTTCCGTTCCGCGGCGCTCACGTGGAAGAACTGTGCGAAGAGCGACCCGATGGCCCCGCCCGTCATGATGATCGGACCCTCGGCGCCGAAGGGGCCGCCGGTGCCGATCGACACCGCCGACGAGAGGGGCTTCAACACGGCCACCTTGGGCGACATGCGGCTGCCCCCGATCAGGATCGCCTCCATCGCTTCGGGAATGCCGTGCCCGCGGATCTTCTCGGAGCCGTACCGGGCCATGAGGCCGATCACGAGACCGCCGAGAGGCGGCGCGATCACCATCCAGGGCGTGCGGGCCGCATGGGCCAGGGACGTGGATGCCGTATCGAGCCGTCCGAACCACACGAGGTTCGTCACCAGGGCGATCAGTTTCACGAGCAGCAGCGCCGCCACTGTACCACCCAGCCCGACCACGACCGCCATGGCGGCCAGGAGCAGAAGACGGCGGTCGGCTCGGAAGTCGGCCAGAACTCTCCGCTGCGGCGGGTGCGACGATCCCAATTCGGCCACGCTGCTCCCCTTCGACGGCATTGGTGCGAGACGCTCCATATATATCGTAATACGACATTGTGAAGGCTATATGGACCACGACATGTCTGATGGGGACGGGCACGCCGCTGCCCTATCGAGCGACGATTACACGGCGATCTCGGCCTTTCGCTTCGAACTCAGGAAGTTCCTGGCCTTCAGCGAGGCGGCGGCTGCCAGGGTCGGGCTCCCGTCGCAGCAGCATCAGGCGTTGCTGACCATCGCCGGGCATGTGGGGATCGCCACCGTGGGCTCGGTCGCGGAGCAACTCCTCATCGCGCCGCATACGGCCGCCGAACTCATCACCCGCATGGCGGATGCCGGGCTGGTGTCCAAAACCGCATCGGCTCGGGATCGGCGCCGGGTCGAGCT
>JAYVMK010000224.1:0-5217 GCA_043758995.1 Lichenibacterium sp.
CGCGACCGACTCGATCGGCGAGCAAACCGGCGCCCCAACCGCCGACCGCTGACAGGATCAGGGTCACGGTCGCGAGAAGGCCGGCCTGCGTGTTGGAAATACCCCAAAGTCCCACAAGGACGGGTACGATGAAAGAATAGACCTGGACGTCCATTGCATCCATGGCATAGCCGCCGAAGCAGGCCCAGAATGTTCGACGTCCCCCGACGTCCATACCGCGATACCAATCAAGCAAAGCGAAATCCTCCCTGCGGCGCGGCGATCGTGTCTGCCGGCCGGCTACGTCCGTGTCTTGTCGTGGATAGGGGCACCGAGCCTTCGGCGGCCGCCGGCTCAGGCGGCGGCGGGATGCCGGATGTCGGTGATCAACATCTTGCCGGGCGCGTGAGCGATGAAGAACGGCAGGTCCGCGGTCTCGGCCGCGCGTTGGCTCGTGACGCCGCAGGCCCAGAATACCGTCACTTCGCCGGGCTCGACCGACACGGCCTCGCCGTAGTCCGGCCGCGCGAGGTCCGCGACGCCGAGTGCGGCGGGGCTCCCCACGTGGACAGGGGCGCCGTGGGCGTTCTCGAAACGAGCCGTTATCGCGGCGGCACGGGCTGCGTCGGCCGGCGTGAGGGGTCGCATGCTGACCACCAAGGGGCCGCCGAAGAGCCCTACGCCGACCGTGGCGCGGTCCGTCTCGAACATGGCGACGTTTTTGCCCTCCGCGACATGGCGCAGTGGGATACCCGCGGCGATCAGGGCGGACTCGAAGGTGAAGGAGCAGCCGATGGCACAGGTGACGAGGTCGTCACGCCATATGTCCGCCACGTCGCTGACTTCGACGACCGGCTCGCCGCGGCGGAAAACGCGGTAGCCCGGCACGTCGCTGCGGATGTCGATGTCCCGACCGAGGTCTGGCAGGGTCGGATCGCCCGGCCGTGAAACAGCAAGAAGAGGGCAAGCCTGCTGATTCAAGCGGCAGAACTCGACGAAGTCTTCTGCATGCGAGGCGGGCAGGATGACGAGGTTGGCTTGAAGATGATCTGGAACGAGGCCGGATGTCGTTCCTTTAATCAGGCCTCGCCTAATCTGTAGGCGCGTGCTATAGGCATCAGCAGCGACTCCAACGAGAGTTTCTTCCAGCGCCATTTCCGTTTCCTGTTCACAGATTCAGCTGTGCACAGAGTTTTGCGACTGAACTGTTCGAAGGGAAATCGTCATTCGTGACGAGCGCTCATAAGACAGACTTATAAGGCTGCTGGCCTGCTGGGGAGAAGCTTCGTCACGGCCTCGACAAGGCCGCCCGGGGACGGCACGAAGCAAGCCGTAAACCGGAGCGGCGGCAGGCTTGCGTCGACGTCGAGACGCCTCAGCCGACCCGCCCCGATCGCTTCCTCGACCAAGGCGAGTGGGAGGTGGCCGACTCCGACCCCCAGTTCAGTCAGTTGCACGATCGACGCGAGGCTGCTGTTCGCGAAGATCCGTGCCTCGGCCAAGCCCGCCGCGGCGAAGAGCTTCGAGAGTTGGACGTGCGGCTGGGTACCGCGTGCGTAGGACAGAACCGGCCAGCGCGAAAGCTCGCGCAGGCCCAACTGCCCCTCGCCGAGCGGAACAGACGGGCTCGCCACCCAGACGAGGTCGTAGGTGACGAGCGGCAGGCTGAGGACTCTCGGCTCGGTGATGGGCCCGAGCAGAAGCGCCAAATCCAGTTCGCCCGCGAGCAGCGCGGCGCGCAGGTTGGGCGAGGTATCCACGGTGATCTCGGGCGTGATGCCGGGGTGGACATCGTTCAACTCGCGCAGAAATGCGCCCAGGAGAGTGTGCACGAGTGTCTCGGAGGTACCGATCCGCACCGTCCCGGTCAGGGCGTTTGGCTTGACCAAACGCGACATCATCTCGGCGTGAAGCACCAGGATGCGCTCGGCATAGGCGTACAGTTCGAGACCCTTGGACGTCGGCGCTTGCACACGACTGGTGCTTCGATCGAGCAGGCGGCAGCAGAGGGCGGCCTCCATCTGCGTGATGCGTGACGAGACAGCCGGTTGAGTCATATGGAGTCGTTCGGCCGCCTTTCCGAAGCCGCCCAGCTTCACGACCCAGAAGAACACTTCGAGAGAGCGCAGGTCTATCATGTGAGGGGCGATGCTGGAGCGTGGCGGACGCCGCATCGATGCGCGATTCCGCTGCCAGTGCCAAGCTCCAGCGTCCACCCGGCTTAGATCGGGACGGGAGTGTCGCAACGGATCTGGACATAGCGTCCTGCTCACCCCTTGACTCGGCGGCTCGGCATCTGATCGGTCGACGTCTAAGCTGTCAGCGCGGAGCGACATCGTCTGCTTCGCCGCTGCAGCGCGCGAAAACAGACCGTCCGCTTTCCACCCGTCCTCCCCGTTCTTGAGACTGATCGTCGTTGGCGAAGACCTCACCAATCGCGGGACGAAGAGGTGTTTCTCGCGTAGCCTCTACTTACGATGAGCATCGATGGCGAACGCCAACTTGAGAAAACGCTGTCTTAGAACGCGGAAATCTACTCCATCTCCATGTTGAGCGAATTGACGTAATCAAGAGCGGGGTGGAAAGCTAAAGCTGACGATAGAAGGACTGGTCAACCGTGCCACGCCAGATCATCGACCTTTCGGTGCCACTCGCCAACGACATCCCGGCCGACCCGCCTATCCAGAAGCCCTCGATCGAGTACATCGACCATCAAGCCTCGCTTCCGGACCTCCTCGGTTTCTTTCCTGGGCTTCGGGGCGAGGACCTCCCCGACGGCGCCGGCTGGGCGGTCGAACGCGTCGCGATCTCGACCCACAACGGGACCCATCTCGACGCGCCCTGGCACTATCACCCGACCATGGATCGGGGCGCGCGCGCGATGACGATCGACGAAGTACCGCTCGACTGGTGCCTGCAGCCTGGGGTGAAACTCGACTTCCGCCACTTTCCCGACGGCTACGTCGCGACGGCGACCGACGTCGAGGCCGAACTCGACCGCATCGGCCACCGGCTAAGCCCGCTCGAGATCGTGATCGTCAACACGGCAGCGGGTTCGCGCTTCGGCGAGCAGGACTATGTCGCGAGCGGCTGCGGCATGGGCTACGAGGCGACCATGTACCTCCTAGACCGAGGCGTCCGCGTGACGGGGACCGATGGCTGGAGTTGGGACGCGCCCTTCGTCCACACCGCGAAGAAGTTCGCCGAAACCCGAGACGCGTCGCTGATCTGGGAAGGCCATAAGGCTGGCCGTCACACGGGGTACTGCCACATCGAGAAGCTACACAACCTCGAGCGACTGCCACCGACGGGCTTCACGGTCAGCTGCCTGCCGGTCAAGATCGAACGTGCTTCGGCAGGGTGGTGTCGAGCGGTGGCGATCATCGACGGATAGGGGCCGTTCCGACCTCACGGCCCTTTGTGGCCCGACCTTCACGCCGGATGAAAACTACAGCAGGTTGCCCGACGTCGCGAAACAGCATCGGTCGAGGCCGTGAAGTCCCGGTGGTTCCGGCTTCACGCTGGTCGGCGCACCATGGCCGGCACCGTGTGGGCTACCGAGAGAGTTCCTGGGCCGCAGTCACGTACTTGCGCGATTGCGAGAAGGCGTCCCTCAACGCCGAAAGTCCGTCCATCCGCGTCAGTTCCGTCCACCGCGCCGCGATCGCCTCGGGCGTATCCTCGGCGGCGCCGAGGAAGATGGCGGGAGACTCGACGATACGGGTGATCGCAAAGCTTCCCGCACCGGCGCCGAGTATCGTTCGCGACGGAGCGTCCTCGCCGACGAGGAAGAGCACGGCCGGAGTGACGGCTTGCGGCGTGAGGAGAGCCGCCTCGGCGGGCGAGAACAGGCCGTCCGTCATTCCCGTCAGCGCCATCGGGGCCAGCGCGTTGACGCGGATATCGTGCTTCTCGCCTTCGAGATGGAGCACGTTCATCAGGCCGATCAAAGCCGCCTTGGCGGCACCGTAGTTGGCCTGGCCGAAGTTGCCGTAGAGTCCCGACGACGACGAGGTGAAGACGATCCGGCCGTAGTTGCGCTCGCGCATGCCGTCCCAAACCGCCTTCGTGCAGTTGGCCGATCCGATCAGATGCACGTCGACGACCCGCTTGAACTCGGCCATGTCCATCTTGGCGAAGCTCTTGTCGGACAGGATTCCGGCGTTGTTGACGAGGATGTCGACCCGGCCCCACAGGACCTCGGCGCGCGCCGCCATGGCGCGGACCTGGTCGAGTCGGGTCACGTCCGCGCCGTCGGCGACGGCACAGCCGCCGGCCGCTTCGATCTCCCCTACGACGCGGAGCGCCCCCTCGGGCGGCTCCCCGGACCGGCCGAGGTCGTTGACGACCACGCGCGCCCCACGGGCCGCGAGCCCGAGAGCGTGTGCCCGTCCGAGGCCGCCACCGGCTCCAGTGACAATTGCGACCTTGCCGTCGAACCTGATGCTCATGCGTCACTCTTCTTTCCGTCCAGCGACGCCGCAGCCTGGCGAGCGCCGCGCGCCTGCCCGGTTCCGTAATGGAGACCCTGGACGAAGCCGAAGGCGGGCTCGCGGTCGGCTACGTCGCATTCGAGGGACGCAGAGCCAAGGCCCTTCTGCGACCGACATCGTCAGGTCTACTGCGTCAGAGATATTCCACGTTGCCGTCGACGCTGATCGCCTGCCCGGTGATGTTGGCGGCGGCTGGCGAGCAGAGGAACAGCACGAGAGCTGCGACATCGTCCATCGTGACCATCCTGCGCAAGGAAATTTTGGACAGGTAGGTCTCTCTCATCTCGTCGAAGCTCGTGCCCGTCGCCTGGGCCCTAGCATCGATGACCCTATCCATCCGGGGGCCGGACACGACCCCCGGCAGGACCGCGTTGACTCGCACATCGTCGGGACCGAGTTCGATCGCGAGCGACTTCGTCAGGCCCACGATCGCCCACTTGGTCGAGGCATAGGGGGCGCGAAACGCATAGCCAAGGCGCCCGGCGACGGAGGACAGATTGACGATGTTAGCCGCTGTCGAACGCTTGAGGTGTGGCACCGCTCCTTTGAGGAAATAGAACTGGCTGTTCAGATTGGTGGAGACCGTGTCGTCCCATTGCCCCGGGTCGAGATCCTCGATCCGACCCGTCGGTCCCGCGATACCGGCATTGTTGACGAGCACGTCCAGGCCACCCAGGGCATCGACGGCATCCCTGACGATCCTGTCGGCGTCATCCCGACGCGCCACGTCGGCGACGGCCGCCGT
>JAYVMK010000225.1:0-2613 GCA_043758995.1 Lichenibacterium sp.
ATGGCTTGGCTCACCAATGCGCCGAGCTTCGGCGGATTGCTCGCCGTCGAGCTTTGGCTGAGCTTCATCTACGGCGTCTATAACGGCGCCATGGTGGTCCACCTGACGGAGATCATGCCCGCCAAGGTGAAGGGCTCCGGCTTTTCGATGGCCTACAGCCTCGCGACGACGCTCGGCGGCTTCACGCCTTTCATCGCGACCGGCCTGATCCAGATCACCGGCAACAAGGCCATGCCGGGCGTCTGGCTGTCGGCTGCGGCTGCCATCGGGCTCGCGGCCGTGTTGCTCGAAGGTCGCGTGCGGCGTGGGCAGGCCGTGTCCCTTCAGGCGGGCCTCCCGGCCGAGTAACGGCGCGTGCCGGCTCAGCGCCGGGGCTCGCCCCCGACGCGCTCGGGATTCGACCAACGCGACACCGGCGCGGCCGCGTCGACAACCGGGGGCTGGCCCTCCGGGATGAAGCGCTTCGGCCGCGGTCCGCGATAGCTCAGCAGGCGTAGCACCAGCCACACCGGGATGACCACGGCAGCGCCGGCGATCAGCGTGCGGCCGAGATCGTGGAGAGCCGCGAAACCCGTCCCGTAGAGGTGGACGAAACCGCGCTGCAGGTCGTCGACAAGATCCATGGCGTCGATGCCGACCCAGGCCATGAAGGCGCCAACGACCAGCGATACGGCGACGAGCCTGATGATGACGGTCAGTGGCGAGCCGCCGATGAACCGGGTGATGAGGCTATCGCGCATGGACTGAGGCTCCTGATCGACCGGTCGGGATCTCGGTCTCGACAAGATGTGAGAGGACCTCGGCGGCGGCACAAGGGTGCGGCTGATCGCATTGGAAGAGCGCGCGGAGTTTCCCTGTCCGCCACTATGGCCACCTAGGCTCGTCCGTGTCGCGCCATGAAATCGGCGTGCCGGTGTTCGGTCTCGTCGTCGGCCGGCACCATGCATTCGAGGCGCAGTTCCTCGGCCGCGACCGCCTGGGGCGTGCCGACCGTCGTGATCAATGAGAAATAGCGCAACGTGACACCGCCCTTGCTGAACGACAGGGGGATGATCGGCGAGGACAGGTCGGCGTCGAGCGCGTGTCCCGCCGTGCCGACGCCCGGGTAGCCTTCGAGGTCGTCGAGGAGTTGCCGGGTGGTCGCGTCGATGACGCGGCCGAGCGCCTCCCGATGCACCCGGGCGAGCAGCATTCGGGCCGTCGCCGGCCATCCGATCAGGAAGGGGCGCAAGCCATCGGGGTCGAACAGGAGGTGAAGAAGGTTGCGCGGTCCCTGGCGCGCCGCGACGTCGACGAAACAGCCGAAGAACCGCGGTGCGGCATCGTTGGCCTGCAGGACGTTCCAGTGCCGGTCCATGACGACGGCCGGGTAGGGTTCGTTCTGCCGCAGCATGCGCCGCAGCGCCGCCTCGACGCGCGTCAGCGATGGCGCGTCGAGGGGCTGCTCGGAGTAATGCGGCGCGTAGCCGGCGGCGAGCAGCAGGGCGTTGCGCTCGCGAAGCGGCACCTGCAGCGCTTCGGAGAGGTCGAGGAGCATCTGCCGGCTCGGGAGGCTGCGTCCGCTCTCGACGAAGCTGATGTGCTTCTGTGAGACGCCGGCGTCGAGCGACAGATCGAATTGCGACCTGCCGCGGAGATCACGCCACTGTCGCAGCATCGCTCCGGCTGCGTCCGAGCCGTGCCGCCGTCGGCCTGCCGAGACCGTCATGATCGCTCCTTGCCGTGACTGTCAGGCAGCGTGCCACGCGAAGTCGCTGAACTCCGCCTCCGAGGGAGGCTTGGTCACGCTGGCGGTATAGTTCGTCATGGTCGATGCCGCGCAAACCGCGATCGCTTCCAGTACGTGCTCGGAGGTGAAGCCCGCCGCGAGAAACGCGTTTGCGACGGAGGCGTCGAGGTGGCCGCGGCTCTCGATCAGGCTTCTCGTGAGCTTTGAGAGAGCGGCGAGGCGAGGCTCGCGCGGTGCGCCGCCCGACCTGATCGCCTCGATGTCGTGCGGATCGATGCCCTGCCGGACAGCCAAGACGCTGTGGAACGCCACCGCCCAGACGCTGCCATTGGTCACCGCATTGGTCAGCAGCAGGACCTGGATCTGCGCTTCGGTGAAATGGCCGCCATGCACCTTGTCGAACAGGCCGACGAGGCTGCCGATCAGGATGGGCGATGTCGCCATGGCGCCTGCCATATTGGGGATGAAGCCAAAAGCCGATTGGAGCGCCTCCAGCGAGGGCCGGGACGCCTCCGGTGCAGTCTGGAGCGTATGAACGGGATAGGTGGACATGAGCTGGACCCGGAGGGGAGACGGAGCCGATCTCGCCTGGGGTAGGGCGTCGGCCTCGTGCGACCGGTGTCGCTTTTCGCCGGCATCGTCTCAACTACCCCGGAGGTCATCGCCCCGAGACGCGACACTCTGCAATCCGCAGGCGTGGTCGCCCTGGCGGTCGCCCGTCCGCCGCCTTCGCCTCCGGCCCATTCATCGAATATGCACGCTTGCCGCCAGACACTGCTGGAATTAATCAGGCCATAGCCGGAGACATGGCGCGGCTTTCATCATCGGGAGAGCCTCATGGGCCGCAAGTATTTCGGGACGGATGGCATTCGCGGGCGCGCCAA
>JAYVMK010000226.1:0-9015 GCA_043758995.1 Lichenibacterium sp.
GTCGGCCCCGCAGCGCCGTTTTGGTTCCAGGCCCGGCTGGTCCCGGCTGATTCGGCTCAGAACCTGATCTCGGTCGACGAGGTGTCATACCAACGGCGCCCGATGACCCGTCCTCCTATCGCTTCATCTCTTCGACAAGCTCCGGGCAGGCTCTGAGCCGGCCGCGAAGCGGCCGTGTCGAAGGACGAGCGTTGATATGAGTGAAACCGCAGTGGAACCCTGGGGACCTGGTCTTAGAGACGAGCCCTTCGGACCCGGCTCAAGACGAGGGGCTGATGGAATTGTGGATCAGTTCCGCCGTCGGGGTCAGATGTACCCGACCGTGCGGTGGCGCGCGGCCTCGCGGGTCATCGGGCCTGTTCGGCCGATCTCGCCAATCTGCCAACCTTGAGCCAGGGCCGCCATGCCGATCACCCGTTCCACGGCATGGGCGTAGGCTCCGTCCTGGCCGAGAGGTTCGGGTTCGAAGGCTGCGAAATCGATGTGGGGCAGCAGCGCCGAGACATAAGCTCCGCGGATCCAAAACATCGAGCCCGCCACGAAGCCAAGATCCGCGTCCGTCGTCTCGCGACCGGCGATGTCCAGCATCAGCCGCGCCACCGACCCGCGGTTGCCGCCCCAGTAGATCGGATTGGCGATGAACGACCCCGGTGCACCGAGCAGCGCCAGGCGGGGCTCGGCGACGAAGCGCGCCAGGGCGCGTCGCGCCGCGAAGGGGCCCGGCAGCAGGCCGCGGATCGTATCGCGCCGCCACCAGTCGCCCTGGTCCGAGTAGGTGGAGCGCTTGCCATGGATCTTCAGGACAGCCGCATCCGGCTCGAGCGACAGAGACCGTGCCACGGTGAAGAAGGGTAGGATGTCGCGTCCGCGGTTCTCGACCTGATGAAAGACGATCGGCACGCGCGACCGCGATCGGTAGCGCTTCCAGACGTCGAAGACCACGGGATCCCTTGACGAGACATGCACCGCCGCGCCGCGCGGCAGGGTCAGAAGCCGTGTCGCCAGTTCCGGAACGACCTCGGGGTAGTGGCAATGGCAGATCGCCACGACGCTGCCGGCCGTGACCGCGGGCTGAAGAGGCCCGGCCAATTCCGCATAGGCGCTTCGGCCGAGCTCGCCCAGCGTCGCGCGCAGGCGGCCGGGAAGATGGTCGCGCAGGCGACGGCGCACCGGCGTCAACGGCCGAGGCCACGCAGCCGGTCCAGGCCGCGATGTATCGCGGCGAGGAGCCGGCGCGTGCCCGGCAAATGACGGCCTAGCCAAAGGATACCGACCTGCACCATCCGGCCCGAGAGCCCCGCCAACCGATCGAGGTCGTCGGCCCCGACCGCATCGCCGAAAGCCCGCGCGCGCATGTAGCTCATGCGCCCTCGGAGCGCGTCGATGCGCTTCACGACGCGATCTCGACTGGCGCCGGCGAGCGCCGCATCCAGAACATGGCGCAGATCGTCCCCGGCATCGTCCCATCGTCGAACGGGCCCTGCGATGCGCTCGTCCGTCCAGACCGGAGGCTCGGCGAGCAGTCTCAAGAGGTCGTTCGCGTCGATGTAGCGATGAATGTTGGCGCGCTCGGGCAGGCCGGCGGCGATTTCGGCATAGGGCGGGAGATCCCGTACGAGGATGGGCCGCCGATGCGCCAGGGCATCCAGGATGGGAAAGCCGAAGCCCTCGTAGAGCGAGGGATAGACCACCACCCGAGCTGCTGCGTAGAGCGCCGCCATGTCGTCCGGCGTCACGCTCCCCGAGGGCCTTGCATCGACGCCCGGCACCGCTCCCGAGGCGAGCCCCAGCGCGGTCAGGGGCCGGCCCAGTGAAGCTCCGGCGAGGAGTGTCGCCGTCTCTCTCAACTGCTTATGCGGCATCGCATTGCCGACGAGCAGGATCGCGCCGTCCGTCGGCGTCTCGGGCACGGGCCCCAAACGGTAGTCGTCGAGATCGAGCGAGTGGAGTGATGCCAGCGCCGGCATGTCGGGCCGCAGCGAAAAGCGGCGCGCAAACTGTCTGCCGGTGAAGGCGCTGTTGAACAACACGCCATCCGCTTCGGCGAGGCAGAAACGCCAGAGAGCGTCGAGTTCGTCGGGAGCGTCGTGCTGGCAATCGAGCCCGATGGTGTCGAGCATGAACAACACGAGAACCGGTGCTCGCCGCGCTGCCGCGTCGAACTCCTTCCAGAGGAAGGGCTGTCCGATCCGGATCAGGGCGGCGACGGTCCGGGTGTCCGCCGGGTCGATCCGCGTCACCGAAATTCCGAGGTCGCCGAAATGGAACGCGAAGGCGGCCGGTGTGGCGACGACATGGATGTCGAGATCCCGCCAGCGCGCGACGGCCCGGCCCACCAGAGCGCGGGCGAGCCACGTCGTGCCGGAATGGCTCGGGCCTGCGTGAGACAGGTCGAAGGCGACGGCCCGCCGTCCATCCGGTTGTACGTTCAGTGCCCCCATGAGCACTTCGGCAAGCGCGGGGGCCGAAGCCCGCTGCCGGGCGAGCGCCGGATGCCAGTCTTCCGGAAGCGATCCGCCCGAAGTCTCGGACGCGCCTTCGGGATGCGTCGCGATCAGCCGCCGCGCCACCGCCACACGGAACCCGACGCGGTTCAGCGCCATCATCGGTTCGACGAGGTCATCGACAGCCTGGCCCCGAAGGTCGCGACCGCTTCCGACGGCGGCCAGGGCCGAGGCTTTCACATAGGCGCAGCGCCGGTCCGGCACGAGGACGTAATCGGTGTCGGTACCCCGGTCCGATCCTTGCGGCTGCGGTGCCGCGGCAAAGCGGGGCTGGGCCACAGCGATCATCGGGTCCTGGTCGGCGACGCTGCGCAAACCAGTGACGAGGGTGGGGTCGAACGATGTCACCGCCTCGACGACGAGGAGGTCGATGCCGGTCGCAATCGCGCGCTGGAGAGAAGCGCGCAAGCCGCCGGGCGGCACCGCACGGGCGTCGACGAGCGGTAGTCCGGCCGTCGTCAGAGCCGAGCCGAGACGCGCCGCTGCCGCGGCGGCTCCGAGATCGCCGATCCCGGCCAGCACCGCCACACGGAACTGACGCGACACCCTCCACGGACCGTCCGCGACCTCGCCCGATGGTGTCACGCCGCCACCGGGGCTCGGCGAAGCACGGCGATCCGTCCTGCCGCCACATCGAGCAGGCGTGGCCAGTCCATGTCGCCGTCGTGCCGGAGGACCTCGACGCTGTCGTACCAGGGTCCAGTCGAACCCGATGCACCCCAACGCCAGCAGGCGTCGGGACGGCTTAGCAAAAGCGTTGGCACTCCGCCGGCTCCCGCGAGATGCACGACCGCGGTATCGACCGAAATCACGAGGTCGCAGGAGGCGACGAGAGCCGCGAGATCGACGAAATCGTCGATCGGGGGCATCGAGACGCTGAGCTCCGCGGCGAGCCGCGCCGTCTCGTCCGCCGTCGGACGGTGAAGCAGAACAACGAATTCGACGTCGCGGACGTCGAAGAGGCGGGCGAACAGGTCGAGCGGGATCGAGCGGGTGAACTCGTACTGACGGGGATGCCCACGCCAGCACACACCGATCCGCGGCCGCCCATCGGGCGGTCGAGGGGTGGGCGCGCCAAGGTCGATGTAGCGATCGCGCGGCGCAAGGTCGGTGACGTCGAGCACGGCGGCGAGTTGCATCGACGGGACGAAGACATCGTAGTCCGGCTCACGCTCGTCTTCGGAGACGAAACGAACCCGTGGATAATTCCGGGCCATTAGGCCGAGCAATGGCGCCGGCAGGCGGGCCAGGACGATGGCGTCCCGTTCCCGTTCGAGCAGACGCGACAGGAACCGCGCCACCTGGACCATGTCGCCGAGACCGTGTTCGAAGAGCACCATCAGGCGCCGGCGACCCAGAGGCTCCCCGGTCCAGGTCGGACGATGGTGGCGCAAAGGGTAGGTCCCGAACAAAGCGTCGGCGGCGCTCCAGCTCGCGAGTCCGTCGCGGATCCGGCCGGCTTTCAAAAGATGGAAGCCGTAGCTCTGGCGAGCATCCGGATTGGTCCCGTCGCGCTGGATCGCAGCCTCGAAAGCGGCCCGGGCGTCGTCCATCCGACCCTGGGCGTCCAGGACATCGCCGCGCAAGACGAGCGCTCCGATATCGTCGCCGACGCGGTCGACGCCGCGGGCGGCCTCGCCGATGCGACCGAGCCGCAACGCGGCACGCCGACCCGTCTGATCGATGCGGCGCGCGAAGGACGTGCCGGCGACGGCGGCCTGCCACGCCGGCAATGCCCCCATGATCCCCTTGAAATCCCAAGTGCTCAGCAGACAGTCGGCCAGGATCACGACCTCGACCGGGTGAAGCCTGTCGGCGGTCGCAACTCCAGCCGCGACCTCGGCGAAGCGGTGCCGAAGGTAGGGCCGCAGAATGCCCGGGCGCACCCCGCTGACCTGCTCAGGCGCTATGGCGACGGCGGAAACAAAGGTCCGACGATTGAGGACCGCAGAAATCAGACGGGCAAGCTTGAAGTCATCTGCCGGCACCGGCCGATGCGCGCGATAAAATTCCGCCGCTCGCATACGTGTCAGTCCGGCGGCCTCTCTCCATCCCTTTCGTCGCAGCATCGTGGCGGCGGAGGAGATCTTGCGTGTCAGGACCATGCGACCCGCCCCGCTGTCGCGTCAGTTCGGCATCTCGGCCGCAAAGATGCTCTGCTCGGCCAGAACCGTCGAGTCGAGCAGTTCATCATAGCTCTCGACCGGCGCTGTGTCCGCTGAAGCCACTTTCTCGAGGCCATCGATGTAGCGCGCCCACACCTCGTCGACCGTGCCTTGCGCCACAATAGAGCCCGCCTCGAGCAGGACAGCGCGGTTGCAGTAGGACCGAAGAGAAGCGATGTCGTGAGATGCCAGGACGAGGATCTTGGCATTGTCCATCATGGCATCGAGCCTGGCCTTGGCTCGGGCTGCGAAACCCGCGTCGCCGAAGGAGATCATCTCGTCGAACAGCAGGATATCCGGGTGCCGGGTCGTCGAGGTCGCAAAGGCGAGCCGCATCCGCATGCCGGAGGAATAGGTCCGCATCGGCAAATGGAGGTAAGGGCCGAGTTCCGAAAACTCGGCGATGGCCGGGATGGCGCGCCGCGCTTCCTTCAGCGACATCCCGAGAAAGACGCCCCGCTGAATGATGTTGTCGGCTCCGGTCAGCTCCGGATCCATCCCCATCTCCATGTCGATCAGGGACGACACCGTGCCGGCGATATCGGCGCGGCCCGTTGAGGGTTCGTAGGAACCGGCGAAGACCCGCAGCAACGTCGACTTTCCCGCGCCGTTGTGACCGACCAGCCCAAGCCGGTCGCCCGGCTTGAGGGATAGGTCCACATGGCGAAGCGCCTTGACGGACACGACATCGTTGTCGCCCGCCTCGACTTGTCCGCCGACCCGGCGGACTAGCGTCGTCTTCAGCGATCGTCCCCGGGAATTGAAGATGGGGATCTCGACCGAAGCATCGGCGAGTTCGATGGAAGCCACGTCAGAAATCCTCGTTCATAGCCAATAGACGATGCGGGCGCGGAACTTGGCGAAGACAGGCCAGGCAATCACGGTGAGGACGCTCAGAGAGATCAGGACCGTGACATAGGTCTGCGGCGCGGGGACATGACCGAGCAACGGCTCGGCCACGATCCGCAGGAAGGCCGCGAAGGGGTTCAGCACCTCGACGTAGAAGGCATTATGCCCAAGCTGTTCGACGTGCCACATGATGGGCGTCACGAAGAAGGCGAGCTGGAGGAGATTACCGACGATCTGAGGCATGTCACGGAACCGCGTGCACAGCAGCGCCAAGCTGATCGAGCCCATGAAAATCCCGGCCAGCACCAGCATCAGACCGGGCAGTGCCAGGAAGGCAACCGGCCCGACGGGATAGAGAAACACGATGAAGACCAGCGGGATGATGATGAGGTTATGGCCGAAGGCCATGATGTTGCGCACCATCACGCGCATGATGAAGGTCGACTTCGGCAAGGCCTCTTGCCGCAAATAGGGGGCGGCTTCGATGAACGCCTGGCAACTCTCCGAGATCGTCGTCGAAATCAGCGTCCAGATCGTCATGTTGACGGCAAGATACGGAATGTAATCATGGACGTTCTGATGGAACAGGCCACCATAGACGGCACCAATGCCGGCCACGAAAAACGCCATGCTCAGCGTGATCCAGAACTGGCCGAAGCGCGACCGCTTGTATCGTAGGCGAATGTCGCTGACGCCGAGCAACGCCCAGATATGCCAGCCCTTGAAGCAGCGGGCCAGATCCGAGCCGGCCAAGCGCCATTCGCGAACCCAGGCGCGCTCTGGCGCCGAACCTGTCTGGAAGGCCGGCAAGACTTCGGTGCTACGCATCCTGGCTCCGCGAACAATGAACCCGACAAGTTCCGGGCGGCCCGATGGCGCGGCAACCACTATCGGAACAGCGGTTCAAGCGTCAAGGCGAGCCGGCGAGCCCTGCGCTCGCCCTCGTCGGCCTCTCTTCCACGAGGAATGGACCGGAATAAAGGCGCGAGTGCCTCCTCCGATCCAGGGCGAAGTCAGAACAGGCGGCCACCGTCGGGAACCCCAATCGTCGGCGAGACCAAGACGACCTCGCCGTCGATGTCGGGGAATCCAAGCGTCAGCACTTCGGACATGAAGGGTCCGATTTGCCGCGGCTTGAAGTTGACCACGGCGCAGACCTGTCGTCCGACCAGCGCTCCGGGATCGTAGTGGCGCGTGATCTGGGCGGAGGACGACTTCCGGCCGATCACCGGGCCGAAATCGATGACGAGTTTGAACGCCGGCTTGCGAGCCTCCGGAAAGGCTTCCGCCTTGACCACCGTGCCGACCCTGATGTCGATCCGGCGAAAATCCTCATAGGAAGCCAAATCGGCCAGTGGCTCAGCCTCGGCTGCCATCAGAGCGTGATCTCGGCATTGAGGTCTTCCGCGTCACCACCGGCCCGCTTGACGGGCTTGCGCTCGCGCGAGCGCCGACGGGCATCCATGAGGGCGCGGGCCATGATCCGCAGCGGCGAGACCAGCCGGTCGAGATCATCGATACGCCCCACCCAGGTCTCGCCCTTGGATAATTCGCGATCCAGAGCCGCCATGGTGCGAGCCTGTCCGGGGTCGTCGTCCTCGAACCAGGCGTCGAGCACCCGGCCCCAAGCCACAGCCAAACCCTGCAGTTTCAGGGCCGCCAGATTGCCGGTGACGTCGACGCCGGCGGACGCCAGCATGAAGCGCATCGAATTGACGACGACCCCGTTCAGCGCCGCTGCCGTCAACGGGTCGCGCCGGACGTGTTCCATGATGCCTTGCAGGCCGAGCTTGTAGGGCGCCATGGCGTCGAGCCGCCGCATCAGGACGTCGAAGACGCGCTCGCGCGGCGCTTCGTCGGCTAGCGTCATGCCCTCCTGACCGAGGACGATGTGATCGATCTTGCGAGCGAAGCCGGCGAGGATCGCTCCTTTCGACGGGAAGGCATCGCGGAACTCGGACAGGCTCACCCCGGCACGCGTGGCGATGTCGGTCAAGCCGAAATCATCCCATTCGCGCTCGGCCGAGAGCTCCATCACAGCTTCGATGATCCGGTCCTTGACGGAGGGCGCGGGCGCGGCGGCCTTCGGGCTCGTGTCTGGGATTGGGCCGGCTGCGCTACGCTCGTCGGGGGTCATCATTCGTCTCCTCATCGGCTGCAAGGGGCATCACCGGCGGATAGACGCCGAGCGGGCGCCTCTGTTCCGGATGTAACCCATGTGGGCCCGCACCGCACGGTCTCCAAAGCGACCCGCGGCGGCGAATGCGCACGTCGGACGGCAAACCCGGATGCTGGCCGGACTTCGGGCACCGCGAGGCTAGCGCGCGAGCTCCTGCGCACGTCGGAAGGCTGCCTCCACGGCACGGTCGAGCAGCGGGCCGAGAGCGTCGTCCGCCATGAGGACGGCAAGCGCAGCCGCCGTCGTTCCGCCCGGCGAGGTGACGTTCTGCCTCAAAGTCGCAGGCTCGACGTCCGGGCTGCGATGCATCAGTTCGCCGGCTCCCTCGACCGTGGCGCGGCCGAGCCGGGCCGCGAGGTCGGGCGCAAGTCCCAGGCGCTCGCCCGCCTTGGCCAAAGCCTCGGCGAGGAGAAACACGTAGGCCGGCCCCGATCCCGACACGGCCGTCACCATGTCGATCTGATCCTCGTGGGGCAGGCGTTCGACGATCCCAACGGATCCGAGCCAGCCTTCGACCCGGTCGAGCGCCAGGGCGCCGAGGCGCCCATCCGAAGCCATGCCCGTCACGCCGCGTCCGACCGAAACGGGGAGGTTCGGCATGGCTCTCACGCAGCCCGCAGCCCGCGGGAATCGCCCCGCGAGATCTGCAAGCGTCCGACCCGCCAGGATGGAGACGACGGCCGTGCCCGGCCCTGCCCAAGGCTCGACGCCGGGCGTGCAGGCATCGAGCATCTGCGGCTTCACGGCCAGGATCAGGACGTCGATCGGCGCCGGGGTTTTTGGATTGAGCGACACCCCGTGCTGTTCGCAAAGAGACATGATGGCGTCGGACGGATGGGGGTCGATGACCACAATGCGCGAACCGGCGATCCCCTGCGCCAGCCAACCTTGCAGCATGGAGCCGCCCATGCGGCCGGCACCGACGAGCAGCACCGTATCGCGTTGCGCCTCTTCGATGCTCATGTCTGGCCTCCGGTCGCCACGAGGCTCATGCCTCGCCCTGGGTCTCGAACATCGCGCCGTCGAGCGCTTCGCGAGCCGTCCGACCCGCCCAGAGGACGAACTGGAACGCCTGGAAATAGCGGTCGCAGGCCGTGACCGACATCTTCAGAATGGCCTCGCACTGGCGCCCGTCGGGATCCGCTCCACCCGACATCAGCAAGGCGTGGCGGAACATCACGACGTTCTCTTTGCTCCAGAGGTCGAAGTGGCCAATCCAGAGTTGCTCGTTGATCAGGGCGATCAGGGTTTGGATCTCGATCCTGCGCCGGTCCGGCACCTTGAGATCGAAAGCGCAGCCGACATGGAGCGTTTCGAG
>JAYVMK010000227.1:0-4700 GCA_043758995.1 Lichenibacterium sp.
CCGACAAATTCCAGCCCTATCCCGCCCAGGATCAGGATGCAGCCGATCACCGCGAACGTCGCGAGCCTGTGGTCCAGCGCTCCGTGCAGCAGCCCGAGATAGCCGCGGTGAAACTGCGCGAAACGCCGCTCGAAGCCGGCATGAAACCGACCGAAGAACCCCTTCGGCGTTTCCGCGTCGGCCTGCGCATGGCGCTGCTCGTGTTCCGTCTTGACCAGGACGTCGATGAGGATCGGCACCAGCGTGCGCGACAGGAGGTAGGAGGCCAGCATGGCGAAGACGACCGCCATGGCCTGAGGCACGAAGAGGTAGCGCGGCGTGTCGGTGAGAAAGAAGACCGAAACGAAGGCCGAGCAGATGGAGAGCGTCGAAATCAGCGCAGGCTTGGCAATGCCGGCGCCGCCCTCGACGACCGAATCCCTGAAGCTGCGCCCCTCCTCCATGAGCCGGTAGGTGTTCTCGATCGCCACGGTCGCGTCGTCGACCAGAATACCCACCGCCAAGGCGAGTCCGCCCAGCGTCATGATGTTGATGGTCTCGTGCAGGAAGTAGAGAACCGTCAGCGATGTCAGGATGGCGAGCGGGATCGACACGAGCACGATCAGCGTCGACCGCCAGGATCCGAGAAACATCAGGATCATGGCGCCCGTCAGCGCGGCCGCGATGATGCCCTCTCGAACCACGTCCGAGATCGCGCCCGACACGAAGATCGATTGATCGAACAGCGGCGTGATCTTCATATCCGGCGGCGCAGCGGCGCGGATGGTCGGCAGAAAGCTTTTCACGCTATCGACGACGGACAGGGTCGAGGCATTGCCGTTTTTGAGCACCGTCTCCAACACGGCATGCCGCCCGTCCGCCCGGACGATATTGAGTTGCGGCGGCGAGCCATCGCGTACATGGGCGACGTCGCCGATGAGGATCGGCGTTCCGTCGACGACCTTGATGGGAACGCGATTGAGATCGTCGATGACCTCGGGGCTCATGTTCAAACGGATCGGATATTGCTGCTCGCCGATCTTCGACAGACCCGACGGCACGACGATGTTCTGCGCCGTGATGGCGCTGGTGACGTCCGTCGGCGTCAGACCGTGGGCTCGGAGCGCATTGAGATCGAGGTCCACCATGACCTGACGCGGCGCGCCGCCATAGGGGGACGGCAGGGTCGAGCCGGGAACCTGCGTCAGCGTCTGCCGGATGCGGTACTGGCCGTAATCGTAAAGCTTGGCCTGGCTTTCCGTCGGAGACGACAAGGCCAGCTGAATGACCGGGACAGACGAGGCCGAGAAGCGCATCACCACAGGCGGCTGCACGCCCGTCGGCATGACGGCTCGGATCGAATTCATCGCCGACACCACCTGGGCGATGGCGAGATCGATCGAGACGCTGTCCTGGAAGAAGATCCGCTCGATGGCGACGCCGGGCAGCGTCTGGCTCTCCATCTGTTTGATGTCGTTGACGTTGTTGGACAGCGAGAACTCGCTGTAGGTCGTGATGCGCTGGGCCATGTCGGTGGTGTCGAGACCCGTATAGGTCCACACGATGACCACGACCGGAATGTCCACTGCCGGCAGCACGTCCTTCGGCGCGATCGCCGACGTGCCGATCCCGGCGAGCAGGATCAGCGCCCCCATCACGTAGAACGTGATGCGGTTCTTCAAAGCGTAAAGGACGAGACCCATCGATGAACTCCAACAGCGCTAACGCGGCTGAAGCGGAACCGTTGCCGGCCTAGGCGAGATGCCGCAGCATCCCGGAAGTCCAATTCAAATGTAAATCGGGATTTATAATGCAGAGTGACCGAACAGGCGCCGCAGTCATCAAATGATCACGCCGCGCGTTAAGTGTCGCCGATCTGTCGGGATTGCCGCCAGAAGCGATGTCGGTTCAGGCGGCGCGCCCGAGGGCGTCACGGTCCCGGCCGACCTTGGCGAGGGCGTCGCGCACGACATCCAGCCCGGCCCCTGCTTTCACCGCCTCGGTCGACAGATGGCGGCGCCAAGCCCGAGCGCCGGGCAGGCCGGTGAAGAGTCCGAGCAGGTGGCGCGTCATGTCATGCAGCCGGACCCCGGTTTCGAGCTTGCGCGCCATGTAGGGCATGAAAGCCTCGACCGCGGCGAACGCATCGGACACGGGTCGCTCGCCGGCGAAGAACCGCGCGTCGACGTCGAGCAGGATCTCGGGCGAGTGATAGGCGGCGCGCCCCACCATGACGCCATCGACCTCGGCGAGGTGGCCGGCCGCCGCATCGTTGTCGGCGATGCCGCCGTTAACCGAAACGAAGAGGTCCGGCCGGGCCCGTTTCAGCGCATGGACGAGGGGATAGTCGAGCGGCGGCACGTCCCGGTTTTCCTTGGGCGACAAGCCCTGGAGCCAAGCCTTGCGGGCATGGACGATGACGCCATCGACCCCGGCCGCCACCACAGCATCGACAAGTGCGTGAAGCGCCTGCTGCGGGTCCTGGTCGTCGACGCCGATGCGGCACTTAACGGTCACGGGCAGCGCGGTTGCGCCTTTCAGAGCAGCGACGCAGCGGCCGACGAGATCCGGCTCGCGCATCAGGCAGGCACCGAACCGACCGTTCTGCACGCGATCCGACGGGCAGCCGCAGTTCAGGTTGATCTCGTCATAGCCGAAGTCCTCGGCTATCCGCGTCGCTTCGGCGAGTTCGGCCGGGTCGCTGCCGCCGAGCTGCAATGCGACGGGATGTTCGGAGGCGTCGTGAGCCAACAGCCGGCTGCGCGGTCCGTGGATGATCGCCCCGGTCGTCACCATTTCCGTATAGAGCAGCGCGCGGCGCGTCAGGATGCGGTGGAAGGTCCGGCAATGCGTGTCGGTCCAATCCATCATGGGGGCGACGGAATAGCGGGCGGCGCGGAAATCGCCTGCTTTGTCAGCTATCACAGTGCCTTGACCCTGGACTGTCACCGTTGCATTCCCGTGCGTCTTTGCGGTTTTCCGCAGGTTTTGGTAGGCTCTATGCTACAGCGTAGCATCCGCTCGGGGCCGTGTAGCACCATGGGGACCATTGTAACGCGAAAGCGTCAGGACGGCACCGTCGGCCATACGGCCCAGATCCGCATCAAGCGCAAGGGCGCCGTGGTGCACAGCGAGGCGCAGACCTTCGATCGCAAGCCGGCCGCCACCGCCTGGCTGCGGAAGCGCGAGGAAGAGCTATCAAAGCCAGGGGCACTCGATCGCACCAAGGTGGTCGACCCGCCGCTGTCGGACGCCATCGACCGCTACACCCGTGAATCGCGCAAGGCGATCGGGCGCACGAAGCAACAGGTGCTCCGGGCCATCAACCGGCACGACATCGGCGCGAAGACCTGCTCGAGCATCACCAGCGAGGACATCGTGGCCTTCGCGCGCGAGCTCGTGAGCGGTCCGACTGCCGTGCAACCGCAGACGGCCGCCAACTACCTGTCGCATCTCGCGGCGGTGTTCCGCGTCGCCCGGCCGGCCTGGGGCTACGGACTGGACCAGCAGGCGATGAAGGATGCGACCGTGGTGGCGGGCAAGCTAGGCTACATCGGTAAGAGCAAGGAGCGGGATCGCCGCCCCACCCTTGACGAGATGGATCGTATCCTCGCCCATTTCGCCGATCGCAAGATCCGGGTGCCGCAGTCGCTCCCCATGGTGCCGATCGTCGTCTTCGCGCTGTTCTCGACACGGCGGCAATCCGAGATCATTCGCCTGTCGCGGACGGACCTCGACGTACCGGGCTCGCGCGTGTGGGTG
The DNA here is from genome assembly GCA_043758995.1 of Lichenibacterium sp. Lineage (GTDB taxonomy): Bacteria > Pseudomonadota > Alphaproteobacteria > Rhizobiales > Beijerinckiaceae > Lichenihabitans. The sequence continues at coordinate 3,742 of JAYVMK010000227.1, forward strand.
CGTGACATGAAGAACCCTGGCGAGAAGATCGGCAACGACGTGCTCTGTAACCTCACGCCGGAGGCGCTGCGGGTGATCCAGGCGACCGAACAGCGTGGCGACAAGGCTGAGATTTTCCCCTTCAACGAAGACACGGTCAGCGCCTCATGGACGCGGGCGATGGTCACGCTAGGGATCGAGGACCTGCATTTCCACGACCTGCGCCACGACGGCGTATCGCGGCTCTTCGAGATGGGCTGGACGATCCCGCAAGTCGCGACGGTCAGCGGGCACCGGAACTGGACGTCGCTGAAGCGCTACAGCCATCTGGGGCAAGCCGGCGACAAATACGCCGGCTGGCCCTGGCTCGACCGAGCGGCGTCTCAAGCATAACGGTCTAACAGGACTCGACTCGTACGTCCCATCCGAGATAGAACAAAACAGGAACACAGGAGGCGAGCATGGGTTATAAGCTCGGTGATACGGTGCGGCTACGGCCGGGGTCGAAGCTTTGTGAGCTCTTCGAACCCTGGGACGAGGCGACGGGCCGCGTCGTGGCGGTGTTCGACGAGATGGAGCCGCCGCGCGTCAATGTGCTCTACGGAGGGGCGGGCCCGCTTGCCAGCACAGTCCTGGCCAGCGAATTCGAGACGGACCCAATAGGCTTCGATGGTCCGTTCTGATGGGCGCGCAGGATCGTCCGGCTAACGCCAGCGAGCGGCGTTCCATTGAGGCTCAGGTCGAGAGTGAAGCTCGCTTTGTCGCGCAACTGGCCGCCATGATGGCCGCCGCCGAGGTCGCGTGCAGCGGCCCGGAGATGTTCTTCGAAACATCCGACCATGCTCGCTTGGTCAAGGTCGCGCGTTTTCTGCTGAAGGAAGCGAGACGTCAGGTTCGCGCCGCGCATGATTCCGTGCCGGTCTACGATCTTGATCGCATGCCGAGCAGCGCTTGATGGCACAGCGTGCCGGAGGCCGGGG
>JAYVMK010000228.1:0-8206 GCA_043758995.1 Lichenibacterium sp.
GAAGGGCCGCATCTGTCGGTGGCCCGCAAAGGGGCTCACGACCCGGCGCTGATTCGGCCCATGACGGAGGTCGACATCGAGGCGCTGCTCTCGACAGGCCTCGACACCGTGCTGGTGACGGTGGCGGCCGAGACCGTGACGCCGGCGCAGATCCGTCGCCTCACGGACGGCGGCGTCATCGTCAGCATCGGCCATAGCGACGCCTCTTACGATGTCGTCATGGCGGCGGCCGACGCCGGTGCGCGCTGCGTGACTCATCTCTTCAATGCCATGTCGCAACTCGGCCATCGCGCCCCCGGCGTGGTCGGGGCGACGCTCGACCACGGTGGGCTCTGGGGCGGGATCATCGCCGATGGCCACCATGTCGACCCAGCGGCGCTGCGGGCGGCGCTGCGCGGCAAGCGTGGGCCGGCGCGCCTGTTCCTCATCTCGGACGCCATGCCGCCGGCGGGGGCGCCCGGCGACACGTTCACGCTCAGCGGCCGTGCCGTGATGCGGCGCGACGGCGCCCTCACCTTTGATGACGGCACGCTGGCGGGCGCCGACCTCACCATGGATGCAGCGCTTCGCTTTGCGGTCACTCACCTCGATCAGCCGCTCGACGAGGCGCTCCGAACCGCAAGCCTGTATCCGGCCGAGATGCTGAGCCTCGATCGGACGCGGGGGAGGATCGCCTCGGGCTACGCGGCCGATCTCGTGCTGCTGGATGAGGAATTGCAGGTGCGGCGGACGTGGATCAGGGGCATGGCCTGAGCGCTCCGTTTCCCGTCAAGGCGAGAAAGTGACGCGAGGCGGAGTCGAAGGATCAGATCCTGTCGGGGCTCGGTGGCAAGATGGTCAGGATCGTGACGAGTTGGGCGGCCTCGTCGACTGAATAGTAGATTGAATAGCCGAAGGGTTCCGTGACGGCCCTTCTCACACCCGCGACATCCTGCGCGCGACCGCTCGTGGGATGGCGCGCCAGCCAAGCGATCCGCTTGCGGATCGTCGCGGCGACGACGAGGGCGGCATGGACATTGCGAGCCGCAAGACCGTCGACGGTATCGGCCAGATCCTGCCGGCTGCGGACGGTATAGACGATCCTCACAGGCCCGCCCGGCGGTAGATCGCCTTGATCTCGGGCTCGGCCGCAAGATCGTCCTGCCGCATCTGCTCCAAGCCATCGAGAACGGCCGCTCGGTGAGCAGGTTCGATCGGTTCGGGAGGTCGATCGTCGCTGCGCTTCGACGCCGGCGTCGCGGTCGGACCGGGCAGTGCGGGATCGCTGCCGCTGGCATCGAGCGGGGATCGGTTCTGAACCATGGAGGATAAGGTACCGCGTCCGTCGGCGTGGCGGAAGCAAAGCCGTCGCAATCGCAGACAGCGTTGAATCGCGTCTCAACAGGAGGTCGACGTGACGGCGCTGCAGCAGGAGGTCGACGAAGCGTTTCGCTCGATCAATATTGCAGAAGACGAAGCGCCCAAGGCCGCGACCACGCTCGCCAAGCGGGACGACGATGTTCAATCGGCGAAAAGCGAGTTGGCACTGGTGAAGTGGATGGTGGGGTTCACCCTCCCGCTAACGCCGCTGGGTTTCGGCTCGACATCCTTGCTTCTCTGGAAACTCGTGAAGTCGTCTCTAAGACCACCGCAGATTCCACTCACCGAGTTCACGGTTAGCCTTGCCGACCGGGCGTGAACTGCGCAACGCCGTCCGAACCTTTCGCATGGATCAGGCCCGCGATTGTCGCGGGCCCGATCTTATCGTTACTCCGCGGCGAGCGGCAGGGTGCCGAGCAGGTGCTCGAGCCGGATCGGGGCCTGGCGCACGCGGATGCCGGTCGCGTGATAGACCGCGTTGGCGATGGCGCCTGCCGTCCCGGTGATGCCGATCTCGCCCACGCCCTTGACGCCCAGCGCATTGACGTGGCTGTCCTGCTCGTCGACCAGGATGGCTTCGAGGGACGGGATGTCGGCATTGACCGGCACGTGATACTCGCCGAGGTTGTCGTTGAGCACACGGCCCGAGCGATGGTCCATCACGGCTTCTTCGTGCAGCGCGAAGCCGACACCCCAGATCATGCCGCCGAAATACTGGCTGCGTACGAGGCGGGGGTTGATGATGCGTCCCGCGGCAAAAGCGCCGACGAGGCGCGTGCAGCGGATCTGCCCGAGGTCGGGATCGACTTTGACCTCGGCGAAGACCGCACCATGCGCGTGCATGGCGTAGCGCCCCTGAACCTCGGGATTGGCGCCTTCCTTGCCCTGTCCCTCGATGGAGGGCAGACCAGCGCGGCTGAGAATGGCCGCGTAGCTCTCGCCGCGGCTCTCGTCGTCGCGGCGCACAAGCCTTCCGTCGCGCGCCAATACGCCTGTATTACCCGCGCCGAAGAGCGGCGAACGCTGGTCCTCGGTGGCGAGGCGCGCGAGTTTGTCGATGACATCACCCCCCGCCGCATGGATGGCGTTGCCGGCCGTCGCGGTATGGCCGGAGCCGCCCGCGATGCCGCCGCTCGGCAGGTCGGAGGTGCCCATCCGGAACTCGACCTTCTCGATGTCGAGACCGAGACCATCGGCGGCGATCTGCGCCAGCGCCGTCCAGGCACCCTGCCCCATATCCTCGGCGCCGATCTCGACGAGACCGGTGCCATCGGCCTTCAGGGTGGCCCGGGCCTCGGCGGCGAAGATCAGCGCGGGGAACGTTGCCGTGCCCATGCCGTACCCGACCAGCATCCCGGCCTCGTCGCGCATGGAACGCGGCTTGGCGGAGCGCTTCGACCAGCCGAAGGCATCAGCACCCTGTTGGTAGCACTGGCGCAGGTTCTTGGACGAGAAGGGCTTGCCCGACATGGGCTCGACCTCGGCGTAATTCTTCAGGCGGAAGGCCAGCGGATCCATCCCGCAGGCGTCGGCCATCTCGTCGATGGCGCTTTCGAGCGCGATCGAACCCGAGGCCTCGCCGGGTGCCCTCATGAACAGCGGCGTACCGGTGTCGATCCGAACGGCCGAATGCGAGGTCTTCAGCGCCGCCGACGCATAAAGCGTATGCGACAGGTTGGCGGACGGCTCGAAAAAGTCGTCGAAGCTCGATGTGGCGGTATGGTTGTGGTGGTGCAGGGCCTGGATCTGGCCGTCGGCACTCGCGCCCAACCGCACCGTCTGCCGGGTCGGAGCGCGATGGCCGACGGGACCGAACATCTGGTCGCGGCGCAGCACCAGCTTCACCGGGCGGCCCGTCATTTTGGCCGCCATGATGCCGAGGATCTGCGGGCCCTTCATCAAGGCCTTGGAACCGAAGCCGCCGCCGAGGAAGGGCGAGCGGATCAGGATGTTGGCGGGGTCGATACCGAAGAGCTGGGCGATGCGGCCCTGCCCCATGGTCAGGGCCTGACTGGGCGTATCGACGGTGAGGTGGTCGCCATCCCAATGCGCCACGATGGCATGGGGCTCCATGGCATTGTGGTACTGGGCCGGCGTCTCGTAGGTGGCTTCGACGCGCTGTGCCGAACCCGCGAGCGCGCCCTCTAGATCGGTGCCATTGTCGACATCCGGCGGCGCGCCGACGCCGACGGCGTTAGGCACGAAAGTCTCGTTGCCGTCGAGGCCGATGCGGGCCTGCTCGACCTCGTAGCGCGGCGCCAGCAGTGACGCGCCTTCTGTCGCGGCCTCCAGCGTCTCGGCGATCACGACGGCGATGGACTGGTTGTCGTATCGCACGCGATCGTTCTGCAGCACGTCCATGCGGAACGTGAAGGGGCTATCCTTTTCGTCGGGATCGAAGGCGAGCTTCGGGGCATTGCCCGGCACCATGATGTCGACCACGCCGGGATGGGCCTTGGCGGCCGCGATGTCGAGGTGAGTGACGCGGCCACGGGCGATCGTGCTCGTGCAGATCGCCGCATAGAGCATGCCGTCCGGATGATTGTCGGCGGCGAAACGGGCCGAGCCCGTGACCTTGAGAACGCCCTCGCGGCGGGTGAGAGGCTGGCCGATGTTGGAGCCGTGGCGGGTGTGGGTCTGCTCAGGCATGTGCGGCGACTCCCATCGGAGAGGAGAACGGGGATGCCGGCAGGGCCGCCACGCGCTCGGGCGTGCCGGCGAGCGCCAGCGTCAGAGTCCGCACGACGATGCGCCGCGCGAGTTCGATCTTGTAGGCATTGTCACCCGAGGGCTTTGCGTCCGCCAGTGCGGCATCGGCCGCGCGGCGGAACGTCTCGGTGGTGGCGGGCTGACCGCGGAGAACGGCTTCGGCCTCGCGCGAGCGCCAAGGCTTCAGTGCCACACCGCCGAGGGCGAGACGGCCTTCCGTGATCTGATCCCCGTCGAGTCGCAGCGCCGCGGCGGCCGACACGACCGCAAAAGCGTAGGAGGTACGGTCGCGGACCTTGAGGTAGCGGGCATGCCCGGCGAAGCTCGCCGCCTCGGCAGGCAGCACCACGGCCGTGATGAGATCACCGGGTTCGAGCACGGTTTCACGCCAGGGCTCCTGGCCCGGCAGACGGTGGAACTCCGCCAGCGGTACGTTGCGCTTGCCGGCCTTGCCCTCGATTTCGACGATCGCGTCGAGCGCCGCCAGCGGCACGCAGAAATCGGAAGGTTGGACCGCGATACACTGGTCGCTCCATCCGAGGATCGCGTGCAGCCGCGTCTCGCCCCCGATGGCCTCGCAGCCCGACCCCGGCTCACGCTTGTTGCAGGCGCTCGCGGTGTCGGAGAAATAGGGACAGCGCGTCCGCTGCAGCAGATTGCCGGCGGTGGTGGCGGCGTTGCGGAGTTGCGCCGAGGCGCCGGAGAGCAGCGCCTCCGCTACGGCCGGGTAGCGCTTCGCGAACTCCGAGTCGTGGGCGAGGTCGCCGTTGCGCACCAGAGCGCCGACGCGAGTGGCGCCATCGGCCAGCGTCTCGATCCGGTCGAGTCCCGGCAGACGCGTGATGTCGACGAGCCTGTCGGGGCGCATCACATTGCCCTTCATCAGGTCGAGCAGGTTGGTGCCCCCGCCGAGATAGACGGAGCCCTCGACGGCGCTCGCCGCGACGGCCTCGGAGGCGCTGGTGGCGCGGAGATAGTCGAACGTCTTCACGCGGCCTTCTCCTGGGTCTCGGCCGACAGGCGCGACTGGGCGTCGAGCACCGCCTCGGTGCTGCCCGCATAGGCGCCGCACCGGCAGATGTTGCCGCTCATGGCCTCGCGGACGCGCTCCGGGTCGTTGCCGGCCTGGGCCTCGCGGATGAGGCCGACCGCGCTCATGATCTGGCCGGGGGTGCAGAACCCGCACTGCAGACCGTCATGGGCGATGAACGCCGCCTGGACGGGATGCAGTTGGTCGCCCTGCGCCAGTCCTTCGATGGTGAGGATCTCGGCGCCGTCGTGGCTCAGCGCCAGCGCCAGGCAGGAATTCAAGCGACGGCCATCGACCAGCACCGTGCAGGCGCCGCATTGGCCGCGGTCGCAGCCCTTCTTGGTTCCGGTTAGGTCGAGCCGCTCGCGCAGCAGGTCGAGAAGGGTGACGCGCGGGTCATCGAGGATGATCTCCCGTCGCGTTCCGTTGATCGTCAGGGTAATCGGCATGCTCATGGATTCACCTCCATCTCTCTGTTTTATAGCGGTTCCAAAGAGCCGCGGGAAGGACGGACGGGCGACCTCGAAGCCCCGGACAGCGGTCAAGCTTCCGTTTACGCCTCAATACGCCGCGGCATCGGGCCGCCTTGCGGCGAGGCTTCGAGAGACCATGGACAACCTCCGAGCGAACTCGGCCTCGGCTTGGTGCCTACCGAGCGTCGCCCTTGGTCGAGGTCGCCGGGATCAGGGTGCCGCCCGAGCGGCGGCGCGGCTGCAGCAGCAGCGCCGCGAGGCCGGACCAGCCCGTCTGGTGCGAAGCGCCGAGCCCGGCGCCGTTGTCGCCGTGGAAATATTCGTGGAACGGCACGAGATCGCGGAAATGCGGGTCGTTCTGGAACGTCTCGTTGCCGCCCAGCACCGGGCGGCGCCCATCCGGTCCGCGCAGGAAGATGGCGTTGAGCCGGCGCGCCAGTTCGGCCCCGATCTCGGGCAGGGTCAGCATGATGCCGGACCCCTTGGGGCATTCGATCTGGAACTCGGCGTCCTCGTAGAATTTCTCGAACTCGTAGAGCGCCTCGATCAGCACGACGTTGATCGGCATCCAGATGGGCCCGCGCCAGTTGGAATTGCCGCCGAACAGCGTGGTTGTCGATTCCGCCGGCTCGTAGTCGACCTGGAAGCGCGTGCCGTCCCAGGCGTAGACGAAAGGCTGGTCCCGGTGGAACTTCGACACCGAGCGCACGCCGTAGTCGGAGAGGAATTCGGTCTCGTCCATCATGCGGGTCATCAGTGCCTGCATGCGGTGGCGGCGCAGGAGCGACAGCAGGGTCCGCCGGTCCTTGCCGGGCTCGCCCCAGCGCGACACGAGGCTGGCGAGATCCGGCCGGTTCTTCAGCATCCATTCGAGCCGCGACACGAAGGCGGGAAATTTCTTGACGATGTCGCTGTCGAGCACCGCCACGGCGCAGAGCGGGATCAGGCCGACGAGCGACCGCACCCGGAGCGGCACGCGGCTGCCATCGGGGAGGTTCAGGATATCGTAGTAGAACCCGTCCTGCTCGTCCCACAGGCCGAGCACCGGCTCGCCATCGTTGTCCTTGCCGTCGCCCATATCGGTCATGGCGGCGGCGATGAGCAGGAAATGCTCGAAGAACTTCGACGCGATATCCTCGTAGGCCGTGTCATGCTCGGCGAGTTCGAGCGCGATCTGCATGAGGTTGAGCGTGTAGGCGGCCATCCAGGCGGTCCCGTCCGCCTGCGAGATGTAGCCTCCCGTCGGCAGCGGCTTCGACCGGTCGAAGACTCCGATATTGTCGAGACCCAGAAAGCCGCCCTGGAAGATGTTGCGGCCGTCGACATCCTTCCGGTTCACCCACCACGTGAAGTTGATCATCAGCTTGTGGAAGATGCGGACCAGGAACTCCCGGTCCGCCTGGCCCGTCATGGCCCGGTCCATCTGGTAGACGCGCCACGCCGCGAGCCCGTGGACGGGCGGATTGACGTCGCCGAAATTCCACTCGTAGGCGGGCAGTTGCCCGTTGGGCGCCATGTACCATTCGCGGGTCAGCAGAACGAGCTGGCTCTTGGCGAAGTCCGGATCGATCAGCGCGAAGACCGAACAATGGAAGGCGAGGTCCCAGGCGGCATACCAGGGATATTCCCACTTGTCGGGCATCGACACGATGTCGGCATTGACGAGATGCGTCCAATCGCTGTCGCGCCCGTGTCGACGTTGGCGCGACGGAGCCGGCTGAGCGGGGTCGCCCTTGATCCAGCGCCGCACGTCGAAATGGTAGAACTGCTTCGACCACAGCATGCCGGCGAAGGCCTGGCGCTGCACGAGCCGGGCGTCGGCATCGGCGATATCGGCCTGGATGGCGGCGTAGAAGGCATCGGCCTCGCGGATCCGGGTCGCGAACAGAGCCTCGTATCCCGCCTCGTCGAGGTCCGCCGCCTCGGCGGGCGAAAAGCGGAAGCGTAGAACCGTCTCGGCTCCCGCATCGACGCGCAGCCGAACCCAGGCGGCGCATTTGGTGCCCTGATGCGCGGGGTTGACCGCCCCGTGATCGCCGCCGACGACGCGGTCGTTGATCCCGTCCTTGAAAAAACCGACGGCCTCGGCCCCGTAGAGCCGACGGACGTTGGTCTCGTTGTCGCAGAAGAGCCACTCGACATCGCCGAGCGCCGAAAAGCGCCGGTCGCGGTCGTGCGCGCGTTCCGCCAGAACGGTGCCGTCGTCCTGCAGGGTGAGGCTCGGCTTCGGGTGCCCGTTCTCCCAGGACCAGATGTTGCGCGCCCAAAGGTGCGGCAGAACGTGAAGGTCGGCGGCCTCGGGCCCGCGGTTCGCCACCGTCACCCGCATCAGCAGGTCTTCGGGGCCGTGTTTGGCGTATTCGGTCGTGACGTCGAAGTAGCGGTTCTCGGCGAAGACCCCCGTGTCGAAGAGCTCGTATTCAGGGGCCGTGGAATCGGTCGCCTTGCGGTGGGCATTCTCCGCGAGGAGGTCTTCGTAGGGGTAGCGGCCTTGCGGATACTTGTAGAGCGTCCGCATGTAGGAGTGAGTGGGCGTCCCGTCGACGTAGTACCAGAGTTCCTTGACGTCCTCGCCGTGGTTGCCCTCACTGTTGGTCAGACCGAACATCCTCTCCTTCAGGATCGGGTCGTGACC
>JAYVMK010000229.1:0-13015 GCA_043758995.1 Lichenibacterium sp.
CTGATGAGCCAGGAGGCTCAGGCCCGTCTCACCGAATATGTGACGCGCCGCACCAAGCAGGCCGAGCAGAAGATCGCCATGGCGGAAACCCAGGCCGCCGCCGATGTCCGCGCCGCCGCCGCCGATGCCGCAGTCAAGGCGGCCGAACTCGTCCTCCGCCGCGACCCGCGCGGCACCGGCGTCAGCGACCTCGCTGCCCGCGAGATCGGCCGGCTGAGGACGCAGTTCCACTAAGGACCTGCACGGTCCACGTCATCGACACGAAGGCGCCGACGGGATCTCGTCGGCGCCTTTTCCGTTTCAGGGCGGGCCGAGTCAGGGGTCCAACCCACGGCTGTAGAGCGTCCATCTTCCCGGAGCCGACCCGCGAGGCCAGCGGCGGAGTCGACGGGCACGTCCTCTATGCCCTCTCATTTCGAGCCGGGCCCGAAGGGCCGTGTCGAAAGGCGAGGGCTCCAGGGCCCCAGGCGGGTTTAGCTGATCCCCTCGGAAAGCCTTCGATGCGTGCGGCCGCGACCGGCTCGGGATGCGGCGACCCGGCCATTTCCCCTCTTCGCTCCCAAGCCATCGGCCTGTCCCGTCGCGAATTGTCGGACGATCGCAATTGATCATTGCGGAGAGCCGCGGCCTCTCCTAACCTCGCCTCCAACGATAAAATGAGGGAGGCGCCGGGATGAGCGCGGTGGCTGCGATACGGCGGGACGCTGATCCCGTCCTCGAATTGCGCGGGATCGGCAAGGAGTTCGGAGCGATCCGGGCCTTGTCGGATGTCGACCTCTCCATCGCGCCGGGCGAGGTGGTGGGTCTGATGGGCGACAACGGGGCCGGCAAGTCCACCCTCGTCAAGATCATCGCGGGCAACTTCCACCCCACCCATGGCACCATCCGCCTCGACGGAACGGAGCATCGGTTCGATCGGCCACTCGACGCCCGCGCCGCCGGGATCGAGGTCGTCTATCAGGACCTCGCGCTCGCCGATAATGTCAGCGCCGCCGCCAACGTCTTTCTGGGTCGCGAGATCACCCGCCGCGTCGGGCCCTTCAAGTTTCTCGACCACCGCGCCATGAACGCCCGGGCGCTCGAACTCTTCGGCGAACTCAAGAGCGAGACCCGGCCGCGCGATCTCGTCCGGTCCATGTCGGGCGGCCAGCGCCAGGCCGTCGCCATCGCCCGCACCCGGCTCGCCAAGGCCAAGCTGATCCTGATGGACGAGCCCACGGCCGCCATTTCGGTGCGACAGGTCGCGGAGGTGCTGGATCTGATCCGCCGCCTGCGCGACGGCGGCGTCGCCGTCATCCTCATCTCCCACCGCATGCCCGACGTGTTCAGCGTCTGCGATCGGGTCGTGGTGCTGCGGCGCGGCGAGAAGCGCGCCGACAAGCCCATCTCGCAATCGAGCCCGGAAGAGGTCACGGGCCTCATCACCGGCGCCCTGGAGTTCGCCTGATGTCCGAGAACGTCGCTCCCTCGGTCGTCTATACCAATGTCGGCCGGGACCGTTGGTACCGGCGCGGCGCGCTTGCCAGCCAGACGGCTTATGTGGCGATCGCCTTCCTGGTCATCACGGGCCTGGTGGCGGTCTTCGCCAACCACTTCCTCACCGCCAACAACCTCCTCAACACCTCCAAGAACTTCTCCTACATCGCCATCGTGGCGCTGGGCTCGACGCTGGTCATCATCACGGGCGGCATCGACCTGTCGGTCGGGTCCGTGATGGCTCTGACGGCCGTGCTCACCGCCATCGCCATGAAGGCCCTGGCGGGCACCTTCCTGGCCGCCCTGCCCTTCGGTGTGATGGGCGCCGCCGTGCTGATCGGCCTCGGCGCCGCGGCGCTGATCGGGCTCGTCAATGGGCTGATGATCGCGGTCGTGCGGCTGTCGCCTTTCGTTGTGACGCTGGGCACGCTGTCGATCTGCCGGGGCATCACCTTCGTCATCACGCAGGGACGCGGCCAGGCTCCGGGCGGCCCCGGCGTCGACACGTTCTACAGCCTCACGGACGGCCGTCTGCTCGGGCTTCCGGTGCCGCTGGTCTATCTGCTCGTGCTGGCGGTCATCATGGGGATCGCCCTGCGTCATACGCGCTGGGGCCGTTACGTCTTCGTGCTCGGCGGCAACGAGCGGGCCGCCAAGCTCACCGGCGTCGCCGTCGCCCGCGTCAAGGTCTCCGTCTATGTGCTGTGCTCGCTCTCGGCAGGCCTCGCCGGCATCCTGATTCTCGGATGGCTCGGCTCCGCCCCGGCCAATCTCGCGGTCGGCTATGAACTCAAGATCATCGCGGCCTCGGTCATCGGCGGGGCGGACCTCGCGGGCGGCATTGGTGGCCCGGCCGGCGCCATCATCGGCGCGGCCCTGATCGAAGTGATACGCAACGGTTTGGCGCTGTTCGGCGCCGACACCTATTGGGAGCAGGTCTTCGTTGGATCGATCATCATCCTCGCGGTGCTGGTCGACCGGATCCGCACCCGCCAGCCCGAATAGGGCCGGGACGACTTTCGACGCCGGGCGTGGAGACCCAGCGCGGAACATGAGAGGGAAACGCCGATGAAAACCGTTCTTCTGGCCGCCGTGGCCTTGACCGCGCTGGTCTCGACCGCTCACGCCGCCGATAGTTTTGCTTTGATCCCCAAGGGGATGGACAACCCCTATTTCGACCTGTCGCGCGACGGCTGCATGGCCGAGGCGAAGAAAATCGGCGTGACCTGCATCTACAAGGGTCCGGCGACGCACGAGCCTGCCACCGAAGTGCAGATCATGCAGGACTTCATCACCCAAGGTGTCTCCGGCATTGCGGTGTCGGTGGCCGATGTCGACTCGGTCGCGGGTGTCATCAAGCAGGCCCGCTCGGCCGGCATCCCGGTCATCACCTTCGATGCCGATGCCCCGGCCTCGCAGCGTCAGGCCTATGTCGGCACCGACAACAAGGAGATGGGGCGCGAACTCGGCCGCCAGCTCATCAAGGCCCATCCGCAGCCCTCGACCTTCGCCACGCAGTCGGGCGGCCCAGCCGCCGCCAACCTCAACGAGCGGCTCGCCGGTCTCTACGAAGTGCTGAAAGGCGCAGGCTGGACGGAAGTGAAGGGCTCGCCCGCCTTCTGCAACGACGACGCCGCGCTGGCGGCCCAGCAGCTCACCGACTTCGCCACCGCCAACCCCGACATCGGCGCCATCATCCCGGTCGGCGGCTGGGCTCTCTTCGCGCCCAAGGCTTACAAGGGCTACGTCGACGCCAACATGGACAAGGTGAAGGCCGGCAAGTTCCCGCTCATCATGCCCGACACCTTGCCGGTGGAACTGCAGCTGTTGAAAGACGGCTACGCCCAGGTCCTCGTCGGCCAGCGCCCCTTCGAAATGGGCGAGAAGGCCATGGATATCCTGGTCAAGCTGAAGAAAGGCGAGTCCGTTCCGCCGATCAACATCGCGGGCCTCGATGTCGTGACCAAGGACAATGTCGACAAGTTCTTGAAGCCGTCGAACTAAAGACCGGCCCCGAAGCGCTGCAGCTCCGTCCATCGCGACGGCCGGAGCTGCAGCCCTTGGACAAGGCACGCGCGGCGGGGCAACTCATACGACGGCGGCACCCGGAGATGCTCCTGCTATCCCCTCGTCCTGAGCCGGCCGCGCAGCGGCCGTGTCGAGGGTCGAGCCAAACCCGCAGTGGACGCCCGAAACCTTCGTCTTTCGACACGGGCCTTTCAGGCCCGGCTCACGATGAGGGAGCTGGTGAAGTGTCTCCCCGCTCCGCCGTTATAAGCCGGAACTGTGCTGAGCCGCCCACCGAGCCGGTAGGGCACGGCACGTCTTGAAAGCGGCGACTGGGTTGCTTCGACGCTCCGCGTCTCGCAATGACGACGGAGGTGGTCGGGCAGCCATACGGGCTTAGGCCAAGCCCTGAAGCGGACCGACGCCGAGCAGCAGCGACAGCCCGACGGCGAGCACCACCAGCGCCGCCAGGAGTTCGAGCCCACGCGCCACGAGAGCGCCTCGACCGGGTTCCGGTCCGGTCAGGCGCAGCGCGATGCCCTTGGCCAGGACGGCAACAGCCGCCAGCGCCGCCGTCGTGATGGCCGTGCCAAGCGCCATTATCACCGTGGCGACGATACCGGCATAGAAGATGCCCTGGGCCAGCGAGAAAACCAGCACCAGGATGGCGCCCGAGCAAGGCCGCGCTCCCGCCGCCACGACGGTCGAGATCGCCTCCCGCCAGGAGAACCCCTCGCCCAACATCGCCGGATCGGGCGCATGGAAGTGGCCGCAATTGGGTCCGTGGAGATGAGCCTCCGCACCGGCCTCGACCGTGCAAGTGAAGCTGGAGCGCACCCCCGGCGCGGGCTCATGGACGGCACAGGCCGGGGCTCCGAGGCGATAGGGATTGCCGATCGCCGACGCGGTCTCCGCCCCCGCGAAGGCGAGGGCCGGCGTGAAAGCCGCAGGAGCCCGGGGCCGCTCCCGCCAGGCCGCGAGAAAGCCGCTTCCTTTGCGCCACGTCAGCCACAGGCCCAGAGCGGCGACGCCGACGTAGCTGATCTTCTCGATCAAAGCCGCGCCGTCGCGCATGCCGACGGCCGTGGCGCGGAACACCAGGGACAGGACGCCGACCAGAGCCACCGCGACAGCGGCCTGCAACAGCGCCGCCAGGAACGACAACACGATGCCGCGCCGCAGCGCCCGCCGGTTCGCCACCATGTAGGAGGCCAGCACGGCCTTCCCATGACCCGGGCCGGCCGCGTGCAGCACGCCGTACACGAAGCTCAGGCCCGCGAGCCAGGGCAAGGCCGTCCGATCCGTGCGGCTCGCCCGCACGGCGGCCGAGAGAGCCCGCTCGAAATAGCCCTGCTGGCTGAGGATCCAGCCGGTGAGGCCGGTGGTCGGCCCGCCGCCCTCCGAAATCCCGACCGAAAAGGGATTGCGGGCCTGCGCGAGGGCGGGCTCCGCCAGGAGCAGCGCCGCGACGGCGACCAGGAGCGCGGCCGCAGCGCCGTGACGAAGCTTCACGGGCAGGCCACCATGATCTTCGAAGCGAGCTTGATGCCGAAATCCTGTCCCGGCGACATGTTGGCGAAAAAGGCTTCCGAGAGCTTCTGGTTGTCGGAGGCGTCGAGCGGACGGGGCTTGATCACACTGGTCGAACAGCCGCTCGGTGCCGCCACCATGCTGACGGGATCGTGATCGTCCATCCCGAAGGACACGAAATAGGTCGGGTCGTAGACGCTGACGTTGAGGGCCGGCACGGGTTTTACCGGCGTCTTCAGCGGCAGTGTGAAGACCAGCGTGGCGAGTTTGTCCGGCCCTTCGCTCATGGCGTAATCGGTCGGTTCGTCGAACTCGAGCTTCTTGCCGGCCAGCTTGGCCGTGGTGAAATAGCCGAACTCCGCCAGCGACTCGACATTCGTCTTGGCCAAGGGCGCGAGCTGCTCCGGCGTCGGAATCTCGCCCGCCGCCGCGAGACCCTGCGTCACGAACGAGGAATACATATCGTCGAAGGTCCAGGAGGCCCGCAGGCCCGTCACGCTGCCGTCGGGGCCGAAGATCACTTGCTCTTTGGCGGTGACAAAGACGTGGGGATGAGCCTCGGCTCTGCCGGTCCAGGCCATCAGCATCACGACAGCGACGCACCCACAGACGCCGAAGCATCGGAGAACAGTCGGCAAGGGCCCTGGTGTCATGATGTCCCCTGTCCCGTCCCGATGATCATACCCGGCCCCGGGCCAATGACGGCGGAGTTCGGCGGATTGGAGGCATGTTCCCCTTCAATCAGAAAGGGAATCGAAATGACCGGTCAGCGCGGCGTAACCCGAGCGACCACCGACGCGTAAGAAGAGCGGTGAACATTCGTCCATGTGGACCCGCCAAGGTGAGCGACTTTGACCTTCAGCAGTGCGGCATTATACGGTGGACGGGTCGTCGTTGTGCCCGCCCGGATTGGCATGGAACGCGTAAGTTCAACTCGTAGCACAACGGCCGACGCAGCCTGGTCGGGCTTGATGGCGGCCGCCCAGGGTGGCGATCGCGTCGCCTACGAGCGCCTGCTTCGTGACTGCATTCCTCATGTGAAGCGCGTGGTGCGTCGCACGGGCGTTCGTCCGGATGCGGTCGACGACGTGGTTCAGGATGTGCTGATCACGATCCACCGGGCCCGCCAGACCTACGATCCGTCACGCTCGTTCACAAACTGGCTCAGCGCCATCGCGCAGCGCCGGGCGATCGACCACTTGCGCCATCGGGGCCGCCGGGACCGCCGCGAAGTGTCGGACGACCTCGTCTACGACAATTACCCCGACGCTGGCGATACGCCGGAGGCGGCGCTCGATGGTGAACATCGCAGCCGGGACGTCCAGGGAGCGGTGGCGGCGCTGTCTCCGGCGCTGCGGGAGGCTGTCGAACTCATCGCCGTCAAACAGCGTTCTCTCGCCGAGGCGGCTGCCGAAACCGGCAAGACCAAAGTGGCCCTCAAGGTCAACCTGCACCGCGCGCTGAAAACGCTGCGAGAACGTTTCGACGGGGGAGCATGAGGCCGTGACGACTTACACCTCCCTCGATGCCGTCGTGGCCAACCTGACGTCGGATCTCACGCCGGTCAGACCGCTTTTCTCCCCCGCCCAGCGAGCGACGGCCTGGGTGGGGCTGGTGGCCGCTATGGGAATTGCTCTGGCATCGTTCTGCGACCTGTCGGACCTCTTCCGGCGGCTGGCCTCGACGCCCGATATGTGGATGTCCGTCGCGGGATCCGTCGCGACTGCGATCCTGGCTGCGCTGGCGGCCTTCGAGTTGAGCGTGCCCGGGCGAAGCCCACGCTGGGCGCTCCTGCCCCTTCCGCCCCTTACGCTCTGGTGCTGGGCCAGCGGTCTCGGCTGTCTGCGGACCTGGGGACTGTCGGCCGATACGGAAACGCATGTGGCGGCCGAGGCTGGCCATTGCTTCACCCACATCCTGATGATGTCGGTCCCGCTCATGGCCGTGATGATGGTCATGGTCCGGAGGGCCTGCCCGCTTCGCCCTCACCTCACGGCACTGGTGGCGGGACTGGCGATTGCGGCAGCATCGGCGTCGTTGCTGAATCTCGATCACCCGTTCGACGCCTCGGCGAGCGACCTCCTGGTCCATCTCTTCGCCGTCGCGCTGGTGATCGCCATCAATCAGTTGGTCGCGCGCCGCGCGGTCGCCGACCCGATGAGAGCCTGAGCGACCCAAAACTCGGGATAAGCGCCACCGTCAGCTTTTGGCTGAAACAGGATCCGGATCTGACGATCGGAAATAAACGGTGCCGCCTTCGACAAAACGCTTGCGTTTTTGTGCGGCGCACCATAAAAGGAGTTTGCAACGCACGCGTTGCATGCCCTTCTTGGGCGTTTCCTCCCTAGACTTGGGCCGCCCTTCGGGGTGGCCTTTTTTCTTGGGACCGCTCTAAACCAGGAGCGGCCACCCAGGCAAGCCGAATGTGACGTCTTGAAGACAGTCACGCTGCGTCAGTTTGCCCGCCGTTGGGACAGGAACTGCGACATCCGCTGGAGCGCCCGCTCGATATTGTCGAGCGAGTTGGCGTAGCTCAGGCGGATGAACCCTTCGCCGTGCACGCCGAAATCCGGGCCGCCGACAGTCGCCACGCCGGCGTCTTCCAGCAGGGCCGAAGCCAGGGCCTTGGCGGGCCAGCCGGTCCCGGTGACGTTCGGGAAGGCGTAGAAGGCGCCCTTCGGCGTCGCGGCATGGACTCCCGGCAGGGCATTGAGCCCGTCCACCACAACACGCCGGCGACGATCGAATTCCGCCACCATGGCATGAACGGCGTCCTGCGGGCCGGTGAGGGCTTCGAGGCCCGCCCATTGCGCCGGAGCATTGACGCAGGACCAGCAATTGACCGCGAGCTTGCGCATCTTGTCGATCAGCGCGTCGGGCCAGACCGCGTAGCCCATGCGCCAGCCCGTCATGGCATAGGTCTTCGACCAGCCGTCGAGCATGACGAGGCGGTCGCGGATCGACGGATAGGTCAGCAGGCTCGTATGGGCGAGCCCGTCGTAGGTCATCTGGCCGTAGATCTCGTCGGACAGGATCGCGACATCGGGAAAGCCTTCCAGTCCCGCCACGAAGGCGTCGATCTCGGCCTTCGGCGTGACGCCGCCGGTGGGATTGGCGGGAGAGTTCAGGATCACCAGTCGCGTGCGCGGGCCGAGGAGCGAGAGCGCTTCGGCGGCCGAGAAAGCGAAGCCGTTCTCCTCGCGCATCGGCAGCGGCACCGGTGTGGCGCCGGTGAATTCGATCATGGACCGATAGATCGGGAAACCAGGGTCTGGATAGAGGATCTCGGTGCCGGGTTCGCCGAACATCAGGATGGCGGCGAACATCGTGACCTTGCCGCCCGGCACCACGACGAGATTGTCGGGCGAGACCGTCACGCCGAAGCGGCGATGCAGATCCGCCGACAGACCTTCGCGCAAGGGCAGGATGCCGGTCGAAGGCGTGTAGCCGTGATGCCCGTCACGCAAGGCCTTGACGGCCGCCTCGACGACATTGGGCGGCGTGGCGAAATCGGGCTGGCCGATGCCGAGGTTGATGATGTCGCGTCCCTGCCGCGAGAGTTCGGTGGCGCGCGCCAGCACCGCGAAGGCGTTCTCCTCACCGATGCGGTCGAAGGCGGCGATGGTGCTCAACATGGCGTTTCCTTGGTCGGTCGTCGTTGCGGCGCAATCTGACGACGACGGCTGCGCCGCGCAAGATGGCGGTGCTCGATCGGCGGAAAGCATCGGATCCATCGACCCAAGTCGGAACAATGTCGTTGACGTCGCATCACGAGACGCCCTGACGGAGATCCCCCATGGCCCCCCTGCCCTCGACCGCCATCCTTCTGCGCCGCCGCCCCGAGGGTGAGCCCAAGCCCACGGATTTCGAGATGGTCCAGCGCTCCTGCCCCGAGCCCGCCGACGGGCAGGTCCGGCTCGAGACCCTGTGGCTGTCGCTTGATCCCTACATGCGCGGGCGGATGAGTGCCGGCCGGTCCTACGCCACGCCCGTCGAGCTCGGCGAGGTCATGACGGGGCAGTCGGTGAGCCGGATCGAATCCTCGCGACACCCCGATTGGGCGCCCGGAACCCTTGTTTTGGCGCCGACGGGGTGGTGCTCGATGGCGCTGTCCGACGGCGCCGGCCTGATCAGGCTGGATCCCGCCCCGCATCCCCTGACGGCGGCCTTGGGCATCCTCGGAATGCCGGGCATGACCGCCTATGCGGGCCTGGCGGAGATCGGCAAGCCGAAGCCGGGAGAGACGGTTGTGGTGGCGGCCGCTACGGGGCCCGTTGGCTCTGCCGTGGGCCAGATCGCCAAGCAACGGGGCTGCCGCGCCGTAGGGATCGCCGGCGGCGCCGAGAAATGTCGCCTGCTGATCGAGTATTTCGGCTTCGACGCCGCCGTGGACCATCGCGCGCCGGATTTCGCCGACAAGCTGGCCGCCGCCTGCCCGAAGGGGATCGACGTCTACTTCGAGAACGTCGGCGGCGCCGTCTGGGAGGCGGTGCTACCGCTTCTCAACGACTTCTCGCGTGTCCCGGTCTGTGGCCTTGTCTCTCAGTACAATGCCACCGGCCTGCCAGACGGGCCAAACCGTGTTCCCGCGGTCATGCACGCCGTGCTGAGCCGCCGGATCGAGATCCGCGGCTTCATCGTCTGGGACTTCGCCCACCAGCAGGAGGCGTTTCGCCGCGAGGTCGGTGGCTGGCTGGCGAACGGCCAGATGAAGGCGCTAGAGCACCGCGTCGACGGGCTCGACAAAGCACCCGCCGCCCTCGTCGACATGCTGGCCGGACGCAACACCGGCAAGGTGGTGGTCAAGGTGGCGCGCGATGCTCCGGAGTGAGCCTCGAGGGGCTGACCGGACCGCCATAATTCCTGTCACCGGGCCGCGACCGCTCCGAGCAGCGTCCGGCCCAAGCGGCCCGAACCCGTCTCGTCGGCGGCGAGCCGCTCGTAGACCCGGGCCGCGCCTTCGAACATCATGGCGGCGGGATCGTCGGGGCCCAGGAAGGCGGCGATCTCGCGCATTTCCGCCACCCAACGGTAGGCTTTCGGCAGCATGTCGGGCATGGCCTTGGCGAAGCGCTCCACCAGTTCCGGCTGGCTGCGGGCCATTTCGGCGCGAAGTGCGTCGCCGGCGCCGTTGCGCTCGGCACCGAGGAACATGGCGGCCGCCAGTGCCGTGACGCCCTTGGTGCACATGGCATAGACCAGCTTCAGGCTCGACGCGGCGCCGAAGGGGCCGTCCATGGGCTTCAGGTCGAGACCGTGCTGCCCGAGCGGCGCCGTGAGGCCCGTGGGATCGCCACTGACATAGAAGGCAGGGCTCTTGCCCCGGGGCTTTGGCGGCGGGCCGATGATGCAGCCGTCCACCACCGCGCAACCGGTTCCGGACAGGGCCGCACGGACGCGTTCGACGGTTTCGGGGCTCACCGCATTGGCATCGACGAAAACGGGCTTCGTGGCACTCCGGGTCAGGACCGGTGCCAGCCGCTCGGCAAGCGCGACGGCCGAGCCGGGCGGCACGATGGAGAGAATGAAGTCGGCTCCGGCGATCGCGTCGAGCGGCACGTCCGTCATGCCGGCCTCGGCGGCGCGCCGCCGGCTTCCCTCGCGGCGGCCGTCGAGGTTGGTCAGCACCGTGGCGCCCCCTTCCGTGAGATGGAGGCCGATGCCGGCCCCCATGGCGCCTGCTGCCAGAACTGCGATCGTCGTCATGTTCCATCCTCCGCGGCGCCGAACCGCATCCCCGTCAGTTGCTCCGACGCCGCCCACAAGGCCTGCGCGGTTGCGCCATCGGCGGCCTGGGGCATGACGCGCGAGGGACCGACAGGCCCCGCCCGTTCGCCGCGTCCGGTCGGGCCGTAATAGCCTCCCGGTGCGGCGTCGGGCGCTGTCGCTGCATATAGAATGGGAAGCGCACCGTCAGCCACCGATTGGCCGAACATGCGGAAGGCCACGTTCATCAACGTGGGTTTCAGCCTGCCTCGTCCTTGTCCGGGGCCGTTGGTGATGATGTCGGTCACGGCCCATCCCGGATGCGCCGCGACGGAGCGGATCGGCCAGCCGGCTGCGTCTGCCCGGCGCTGGAACTCGCGGGCGAAGATCAGCATGGCGAGCTTACTCTGCCGGTAGGCGGTCCAACCGTCGTAGTGGCTCTCGCCCTGGAGATCGTCGAGGGCGATGCGACCCTGGACATGGGCAAGGCTGGCGAGACCGACGACGCGCGCGTTGGAGGAAGCACGGAGCAGCGCCGGCATGAGGTGCGCCGTCAGGGCGAAGTGGCCCAGGTAATTGGTGCCGAACTGCTCCTCGAACCCGTCGCGCGTGACGCGGCGCGTCGGATAGGCCATCACGCCGGCATTGTTGACCAGGATGTCGAGGACCGCTCCGCCGGCCGACATGTCCTCCGCGAAGGCCCGGACGGAGCTGAGGTCGGCCAGATCCAGGGGAGAGAAGGAGACGGCGGAGCCCGGCACGGAGGCACGGATTCGCGCCAGCGCGGCTTCGGCCTTGGCGGCGTTGCGGGCCGCCACGACCACCCGAGCCCCACGACGCGCCAACCCCAGTGCGGTCGCGAGGCCCAGCCCGCCGGACGCGCCCGTGACGATGGCCCGACGCCCGTCCAGCCGCGGCGCGTCGTCGATCGTCCAACTCTTGCTCGCCATCGCGATCTCCCGGCACGGTTTTGCTCGACGGAAGGTGGGGACCGCTGGGCGATGGGCAAGCAGACGAGAAGCCTTGCCGAGGACGGCCGCAAGCGAGCCTCGAGGGGCAGCCCTGCAAGCGGCCGACCGATCTGACCTGGATCGACCGCTGGCGAAGCGGTGCGGACGATCACGAAGAGGGTCGCCGAGAGCACGCCATCGACGGCAGCGACGCCGATCAGCACGGCGAGCGTCCCGCTTCCGCCGACGACGCCCAGCAGCAGCGAGCCGACGAGAGGGGCCGCAGCTTGCGCCATGAGGTTCGGCAGCGCGATCCGACCCATGAGGACGGGGTACCGGTCGCTGCCGACAAGGGCGAGCGGCAAGGTTCCCCTCGCGATGCTGTCGAGCCCGATACCCGCGCCGTAGAGCACGATCGCTAAGCCACGCCCCTCCGACCCACAGGGCGACCATGCCGACACCGACGTGATCGTCGCCCTTGATCTGGTCGGGAACAGCAGGTCGGAGGGATCGAAGATGCGCGGCTCCACCCCGAAGAAGCGCAAAAGGCGCGCTGCCTCCTCGACCGAGCGCCAGGAGGAGGACACGTCCCGCAGCGAGCCGTAGAGCAATAGGATCCGCGGCGGGTGACCGTCCGGCCCGAGATCCAGCGCAGGACGTTCGATCGCGACGCGTGGATCGAGGGCCGGCAGATGGTGGGAGCCGGCACCGGCCGCCCCCCTTGCAGTCCTCGCCGCTCAGGCGTTCAAGCCACCATCCACCGTGACGACGGAACCGGTGATCTGCCGCCCCGCGGGGCTGGCCAGGAAGGTCACGGCCGCGGCGACGTCGTTCGGCGTGCCGTATCGCCCGAGCGGCGTCAGATCGCGGATCGCGTCGGCTTGGGCGCCGACGGCTGGATTCATGTCGGTGTCGGTTCCTCCTGGTTGGACGAGGTTGACGGTGATGTCGCGCGGTCCGAGTTCGCGGGCCAGACCCCGCGTGAAGGCGAGCAGCGCCGACTTCGTCATCGAATAGACCGTCACGCCCGGGAACGGGACGCGCTCGGCAAGGCACGAGCCGATCGACACGATGCGTCCCCCTTGTCCGAGATGCGGCACCGCGGCCTGGGACGCCAGCACAACCGCGCGGACATTGACGTTCAGGAGAGCATCGATATCGGCGACGCTCATCTCCGCGACGAGACCGTAACGCGCGATACCGGCGTTGTTGACCAGAATGTCGAGCCCGCCTAGCTCCGCGGCGGCCTGGTCGACCGAGCGCGTCACAGCCGCCGCATCCGCGCTGTCGGCTTGGAGCGCCAGCCCGCGCCGGCCTTTCGCCTCGATGGCTCGAACCACCTCGGC
>JAYVMK010000230.1:0-4404 GCA_043758995.1 Lichenibacterium sp.
GGCCAATCCCGCATGGCGTCGATGGCCTTGCCGAGCAGCACCGCCGTGATGGTGCCGATGAGCCCGAGCCGCTCCGCCGCCACGATGAAGATGTCCGGCGACACGGCGCCGAGCCGGGGGTTGGTCCAGCGTGCCAGGGCTTCGAAGGCCACGACCCGTTGAGCTCCCACATCGACGATCGGCTGGAAATGCAGCTTCAGGTCTCGGGCGAGGTCGGCCCGGCGGAGCTCCTGTTCGACGAGGCTGCGGGCGCGGATGGCGCCCTCGTGCTCGGTCGTGAAGAGCACCGCCTGTCCCCTGCAATGGTCCTTGGCGAAATAGAGCGCGTAATCGGCGCGCTCGATCAGTTGCTCGCGGTCGCGGGCCATGTCGGGAAACACCGCGCAGCCGATCGACGCCGCAATCCGGGCGACACCGGTCGGAAGGACGATCGGGCCCTCGAGCGCGCCGCAGATCTGGCTGCCGACCGCGGCGACAGCCTCCGGAGAAATGTCGCCGGAGAGAACGAATGCGAATTCATCGCCGCCGAGCCGGGGCAGAAGAGCTTCCTCACCGAGGATCGCGACGAGGCGCCGCCCCACCTCGGCCAGAACCAGATCGCCCGCCGAATGGCCGTAGACGTCGTTCACGGGTTTGAACCCGTCGAGATCGATCATGCCCAGCGCGAACCGACACTCGTTCGACGCGGAAGCCTCGATCAACGAGGCGAGATCGCGAAAGAAGCTTCTCCGGTTGGCGAGACCGGTGAGGCTGTCGAGGTGAGCGAGGGAGCTATTCTCTTCGCTGAGATCCGCCAGGGCGCGACGCGAGCGGATGAGAGCGCTGAACTCGTCGAAGTGGCGGAACATGATGACCGTCATGATGGCCGCCACCATGCCGAAGTTCAGTGCGAGCGAGCAGAGCACGACATTGCCCGAGGTCGTGAAGGTGATCATGAACGGAACCGTCACGATCAGCGTCAGAGCCAGGGCTGCCTGTCGGATATGGACGAGGCAGAAGATGCAGCCGATCACCGTGATCGACATGAAGAATGCAACATGGGTCCGGGCGTAGGCGTCGCCGTACGGCGCCAGCGCCAGCGACCAGGTCGTGAACAGCACCCCCAGAGCCACCACCAGGATGCTGCTTCGCCGCAGATGGTTGCGGATCTCGCGATCCGGCATCGTCGTCTCGTCGTAACGCATCCAGGCGACGGCCCGCTGCACGCAGATCGGCAGCAAAATACCCGGAGCCGACAGGGTCAGGATGTCGGGCGAGACGCCGTAGTGTGTGAAGGAGAGGGCAAGGACATTGGTGCCGAGCAGCAGGAACAGCAGCGGGACATGCTTTTGCAGGGCGGCAAACTGAGCGCGCATCAAAACGGCATCGGGAGCCGAAGCGCCTATGATGGATCGCAAAGCTGCAAGTGACATCCAGACCCCTCACAATCGAGAGACGATGCGACGGGACGAGCTAACGATTCGCGAACGAAGACGCTCGCTCTGACGAATATTGAGCGAAATTCAACCAGATCGCTTCGAAGCGTTTCAGGTCTCGATCGACTTCTGCATCCAGAGCAGATCGAGGTAGCGGTCGAACTTGAAGCCGACCTGCGGCATCACGCCGACATTGACGAACCCAAAGCGCTCGTGAAGCGCGATCGAAGCGGTATTGGCCGCGTCGAGTGCCCCCACCATCACGTGCTTGTCTGAGGCTCGCGCCCGATCGATCAGCGCCGGAAGCAAGAGAGCCGCCACGCCCTTCCTCTGGTGCAGAGGCGCCACGTAGATCGAATGTTCGACCGTGCGGACGAAACCGTCATGCGGGCGAAACGGCCCGAAGGAGGCATAGCCCAGCAGCGTGTCGCCTTCCACGGCGGCCAGGAAGGGAAAGCCGCGGGTCTGGCGGTCGCGCAGAAAGGCGCGCCGATCCTCGAGGTCGACGCCATGATAGGAGAAGTTCGCCGTCGAAGTGGCGATGACGTGATTGTGGATGGCGAGGACGGCAGGAAGGTCGTCCTCCCGTGCATCGCGGATCTCGATGGCCATGGTCAGGTCTCGTTCGTCGCTTCGGGCGGCCGAAGTGCGCGGCCGCGGCGCCGGGCATTGCCCTCGGCCCAGTCGAGTTCCTCTTCGACGTCACGAAAGGCATCGTCGCCGATGTTTCGCTCGTTGCGCAAGCGGAGCAGCGTCTCGCGTTCGGCCCGGATGGCCGCCATTCGCAGCTTGCCGAAGACCCTCGGGCGCAGATGGCGCATAGCCTCGTCCTGAAGGACCACAGCATATTCCTTGCGCAGGATGGCGGCCTCGGGCTCCGGATTGCCGTCGAGCGACTGCAGGGCGGCCCGTGTCGCCTCCTGACGGGCGAAGGCGCGTTCGCGATCGCCGCGACCGTCGTCGCCGAGGTCGAGCCAGCGCAGCAGCGGCCCCAGGGTCAGGCCCTGGATGACCAGCGTGCCGAGCACGACCGCGAAGGCCGCCACGATGACGAGGTCGCGATGATCCGCACGGGCGAAGGCGCCGTCGAAGGGCAGCGCCAGCGCGGTGGCGAGCGTGAGCAGTCCCCGCATGCCGCACCAGCCCACCACCAGGGCGCTCTTGTAGCTGCGTCGCGCTGGGGTGCGGTTTTCCGCCGGGATCGTCACGCGCTCAACGAGTCGCGCGATGACGTTGTAGGTGAAAGTCCAACAGAGCCGCACCACGATGACGGTCGCGAGGATGGCGAGACCGAAGGAGGCGTAGCGCGTCGCGCCGCCCGCAATCGCATCGCCGATGTCCTGGAGCTGCAGGCCGATCAGGATGAACGCGAGGGCGTTGAGGACGTAGACGGCGACTTCCCAGACGGCGAGCGACCCCCGGCGCGTCTCGGCATTCTGGCTCGTCGATGTCAGTCGAGCCAGTACCAGCGCGTAGACCACGATGGTCAGCACCGTCGAGACCCCGAGCTTCTCGGCGATGATCCAGACCGCGAAGGTGGCGACGAACTGCGTCACCACCGCGATGGAGAGATCGGTGATGCGGGCCGTCATGAAGATGTAGATCCGGGCCAGGACCCAGCCGAGCACGACCGAGCCCAGCGAGTTGGCCAGGAACAGCGGCACGGCATGGCTGACGGTCAGCGCGGTCCCGAGCGCCGCCGTGACGGCGAGGCGATAGACCAGCAGCGCGCTGACGTCGTTCAGAAGCCCCTCCCCTTCGAGGATGACCACGAGGCGGCGGGGCGGCGAGAGGCGGCCGAGGATGGCCGTGGCGGAGACGGGATCGGGTGGCGATACGACGGCACCCAGAGCGATCGCGACAGACCAGGGCATATCGGGCACCAGCCATCGCGCCATGACGGCGACGGCCGCGATCGTCAGCGCGACCGCGATGAGAACGAGGCTCGTGACGGGGATCCAGTTCTCGCGCAGGTCGCGCGGCGAGGCGTCGAAAGCCGCGTCGAGAATGACCGGCGCAACGAAGAGGGTCAGCGCGAGGTCGGGGTCGAGCCGAATGCCCTGCACGTTGATCGGAGCGACGGCGAGCGCCGTGCCGGCCAGAGCCAGAACCACGGGATAGGGAGCCCCGATGCGATTGGCAAAAGCCGTCAGGACCGCGCCGCCGAGGAGCAGCGTGATGAGAAGTTCGAAGAGAGGCATATTCGCAGCTTACGCCAGTTCGCCCGGCCGGAGTAGCAGCATTGCCGGAGGCGATGAGCCCGTCACAGGTCGCGGCGTCACCAGGCGATCTGGATGCGGCCGACCACGAGGTCGCTGTCGACCGCGCCTCCCGTGACCGACGCTGCGGAAGGCTCGGCGCGGGCGTGGATGTAATTGGCCATGAAGCGGATGTCCGCGTCGGGGTACCAGTTGAGGCCTACCGTGGCGTCGCGTTGCGCGCCGCCGCGGACGGCGCCGGAGTCGAGGTCGATGGCGCTGAACCGCGCACCGAGTTCGAAGACGCCAATCCCGCCGTGCGACACCCGCGCGCTCGCCGGCACCTCGACGCCTTCGAAGACGGCGTATTCGGACGCGTAGCGCGGCGCCAGCCGATAGGCGCGCGCATGGCCGTTGATGATCCAGGAGGCTTCCACATAGCCCGCCCGGAACGTCCGGTCCGGCGCCCCCTGGCCCGAGACGATCGTCTCGGCGACTTCGGCATCGATCCTGACGGGATTGAACTCGTAGGAGGCTTCGAGCCCGAGACGGGCGTCCGTATCGGCGTTCTTGATCGTCCCGGTCGAGACCAGCGAGGTTCGGAAAAGGAAATCCTCCGGGCGCTCGCTGAACGACAGGGAGCCCCCACCGCCGTCGCGCGCCCGATACGAGCCCGCGATGCCGAGATGAAGCACCTCGTCATGGCTCAGGATCGGAGCGTAGGTGAACCGCGCCGTGCCGGCGATGCCGTCCTGCTCGAGCCCCGTGTTGATGTTGCCGCCGAAAGCGCC
>JAYVMK010000231.1:0-7760 GCA_043758995.1 Lichenibacterium sp.
CTCTTCGGTGAGGGCCGCGAGTTCCACCCGGATCGGCAGGCGGCCCTGCAGTTCCGGCAGGAGGTCGGACGGCTTCGAGACGTGGAAGGCGCCCGACGCGATGAACAGGATGTGGTCGGTCTTCACCGGCCCGTGCTTCGTCGGCACGGTGGTGCCCTCGATCAGCGGCAGCAGGTCCCGCTGCACGCCCTCGCGCGAAATGCCGCCTTCTCCCCCGCGCCCGTCGCGCGCACAGATCTTGTCGATCTCGTCGAGGAACACGATCCCGTTGTTTTCGACCTCGTGGATGGCCTCACGGGTGACGGCTTCGGGGTCGAGGAGCTTCTCGCTCTCGTCGGCGAAAAGCGGCGCATGAGCGTCCTTCACCGTCATGCGGCGCGTCTTGGTCCGCCCGCCCGACATCTTGCCGAAAATGTCGCCGATCGAGATCGCGCCGATGGAGGCGCCGGGCATGTTGGGCAGTTCCATCATGGGCATGCTGGCCGCCGGTGCCGCCAGCTCGACGTCGATTTCCTTGTCGTCGAGTTCGCCGTTGCGCAGCCTCTTGCGAAACGAGTCGCGCGTCGCCGGAGAGGATTTCTCGCCCACCAGCGCATCGAGCAGCCGCTCCTCGGCGGCGAGCTGCGCCTTGGCCTCGACCTCCTTCTTCTTCTGAACCTTCACGAGGCCGATGCCGATCTCGACGAGGTCGCGCACGATCTGTTCGACGTCACGGCCGACATAGCCGACTTCGGTGAACTTCGTGGCCTCGACCTTGAGGAAGGGTGCGTTGACGAGCCGCGCGAGACGGCGCGAAATCTCGGTCTTCCCGCAGCCGGTCGGCCCGATCATCAGGATGTTCTTCGGCAGAACCTCGTCGCGCATCGGGCCGGTGAGCTGCAGGCGCCGCCAGCGGTTCCGCAGCGCTATGGCGACGGCGCGCTTGGCATCGTTCTGGCCGATGATATGGCGGTCGAGCTCGGACACGATCTCGCGGGGGGAAAAATCCGTCATGGCAATCAGCCCCCGATGGTTTCGACGACGAGATTGTCGTTGGTGTAGATGCAGATCTCGGCGGCGATCTTCATGCCCTTGCGCACCACGGCCTCGGCATCGAGCTCCGTGTCGATGAGGGCGCGGGCCGCCGCGAGCGCGTAGTTCCCGCCGGAGCCGATCGCCGCCACGGATCCGTGTTCGCCGGCTTCCGGCTCCAGCACGTCGCCGGTTCCGGTGAGCACCAGCGCCGTCTTGTCATCGGCGACCAGCATCATGGCTTCGAGGCGCCGCAAGTAGCGATCGGTACGCCAATCCTTGGCGAGTTCGACGGAGGCCCGCATCAACTGGCCTGGGAACTGGTCGAGCTTGGCTTCGAGGCGCTCGAACAGCGTGAAGGCGTCGGCCGTAGCCCCGGCGAAACCCGCGATGACGCTGCCCTTGGACAGGCGGCGCACCTTGCGGGCCGTGGATTTCATGACGGTTTGGCCGAAGGAGACCTGCCCGTCGCCGCCGATCACCGTCAGCCCGTTTTTCTTCACCAGCAGGATCGTCGTGGCGTGAAAGGGCTGGCTCGGCTCGTTACCGTGGGGCATCGACGTCTCCGGAAAGCGATGACCGGACGTATGACGAGGCAGTGAGCCTTGCAAGGCCGCGGATGGGCCGGTCCGGAGCCGACAGCCGCGGCACCGTCGACCGGCGATCTGTCGCGTCGCACCACGCCGACGCGAGCCGGACCGAAAGATGCCGCTTTGCTGGCGCAAGCTCCGCGCGCTAACCCTTGCGGAACATCCGCTTCGGCCTTCGCGGCCTCCGAGACGCCCATCCCATGAGAAGAACCGTATCGGTCGCGGCCGCTGTCTCAGGCCTCCTGGCCACCGCAATCCTGGCCGGGTCCGCGGTCGCAGCGCCGCCGCGCGCCCCCGTAACCGACTCGACCCCGATTCACCTGCGCTACGGCGTCGCTCTCATCGGCCTGCCGATCGGAACCGCGTCGGTCGATGGAACCGTGGGTCCCAAGGATTATCGCCTGCAAGGCAGTGGCAAACTCACCGGCGTCGCGGGCATCCTCGTCGACACCAAGGGCGCCGTCACCTCGACGGGTCGGCTCGCCGATGGGCACGTGATCCCGTCGGGCTTCGCGGCCTCGGCCGGAACGCCGCACTATCTTCTGACCATCCGGATGTTGGAGGAGAAGAACGCCGCCACCCAGGTCGAGATCAGCCCGCCCTACATCCAGACACCTGATCGTATCCCCCTGGCGCCGGCGGACAAGCGCGGCATTATCGACCCGATGAGCTCCTTCATCATGCCGGTCCCGGGCACCGGCGACCTGCTCGGCCCGGCGGCTTGCGACCGCACCCTGCCGCTCTTCGACGGCGGCGTGCGCTTCAACGTCAACTTGAGCTTCAAGCGGCTGCAGCAGGTGGCGACGCCCGCCTACACGGGGCCGGTCGCCATCTGCGGCGCGCGCTACCAGCCGATCTCGGGCTATCGTCCCGATCGGCCGGTCAACAAGTTCATGATCGACAACAAAGATATGGAAGTGTGGCTCGCCCCGGTTGGCAACACCCGCTTCGTCTATCCCCATCATGTCTCCATCATGAGCATGATCGGCATGGTCACGATCGACGCCACCGAAGTGGCCATCGGCGAGCCCGTGAAAGCTGCCGTGGTTCGCTGACGCTTCGGCGTCGGTGCAGCGTGATGCGGCCAATGTGCCTGCGGTGACTTGAAGTCAGGGGCACGCTGACGGAGAGCGCGCCTTGAATTCCGCCGCGTGGTCGCTGACATTGAAGGAGCCGGCCCCTTCGGGCCGCGTCTGCGGAACGGGCTCCGACCTTAGGGCCGGAGCTGATCGGTCTCAGTTCATCGATCGTTGAGGCCCGTTCGCCGCCGATGGATTATCAGAACCGCTCCGCGCCGAGCGCGCTTGCGGGCGCACTTCGAGGCGTCCGAGATCAAGTCCGGGCTCGCACCGTCACCGCCGTTCTCGGCCCGACCAATACCGGCAAGACCCATTTCGCCATCGAGCGCATGCTGGCGCATCCGTCCGGGATCATCGGCCTGCCGCTGCGGCTGCTGGCGCGCGAGGTCTATGGACGTGTCGTCGAGAAGGTCGGGGCCGACCAGGTCGCGCTGATCACCGGCGAAGAGAAGATCAAGCCGAAGAACCCGCGCTACTGGGTCTGCACCGTCGAGGCCATGCCGCGCGACCTCGACGTGAGTTTCGTCGCCATCGACGAGATCCAGCTCTGCCAGGACTTCGACCGCGGTCACGTCTTCACCGACCGGTTGCTGCATCGCCGAGGGATGGACGAAACGCTGGTGCTCGGCGCCGGCACGATGCAGCGCATGATCGAGAAGCTGCTGCCGGGCGTCACCATCGTCAATCGGCCGCGCCTGTCGAACCTCACCTTCGCGGGCGAGAAGAAGCTGTCGCGCCTGCCGCACCGCACCGCCATCGTGGCCTTCTCGGCCGACGAGGTCTATGCGATCGCCGAACTGATCCGCCGGCAGCGTGGCGGCGCCGCCGTGGTCCTCGGCGCCCTCTCGCCCCGCACCCGCAACGCCCAGGTGGCGATGTATCAGAACGGCGAAGTCGATTACCTCGTCGCCACCGATGCGATCGGGATGGGATTGAACCTCGACGTCGACCATGTAGCCTTTGCCGGAGAGCGTAAGTTCGACGGCTGGCAATATCGCCGCCTCAACCCCGCCGAGATCGGGCAGATCGCCGGCCGTGCCGGGCGCCACGTCAAGGACGGGACGTTCGGAACGACGGGCCGGTGCCCGGGCTTCGAGGAGGACCTCGTCGAGGCTCTGGAAGAGCATCGCTTCGATCCGATCTCGACGCTGCAATGGCGCAACTCCGATCTCGACTTCTCCTCCATTGCGTCGCTCCAGGCCTCCCTGGAGATCTTCCCCAACGAGCCGGGGCTGACCCGGGCGCCGTTGGCCGAGGACGTGATGGTGCTCGATATCGCGGCGCGCGACGAAATGGTCATGCGCGGCGCAAAGACCCGCGCCGACGTGCAGCGGCTATGGGACGTCTGCCAAGTGCCCGACTACCGCAAGGTGTCGCCGGCGGCCCATGCCGAATTCGCGCTGGCGCTCTATGGCTACGTGGTGCGGGCCGGCCGCGTCCCAGACAGCTGGTACGGCCAGCAGGTGGCGCTCTATGACCGGACCGAAGGCGACATCGACGCACTCTCGGCGCGTATCGCCCAGGTCCGCACCCTGACCTACATCGCCAACCGGCCGGACTGGCTTGGTGATCCGGAGCATTGGCAGGGCGTCACGCGTCAGCTAGAGGACAGGCTGTCCGATGCTTTGCACGAGAGACTGGCCCAGCGCTTCGTCGACAGGCGGACGAGCGTGTTGATGCGGCGCTTGAGAGAGAATGCGATGTTGGAAGCGGAAATCACGGCCGGCGGCGACGTGATGGTGGAAGGCCAGCACGTGGGCCAGCTGCACGGCTTTCGGTTCACGCCCGATCCGCAAGCTGCCGGCGAGGCCGCGAAAGCGCTGAATGCCGCAGCCCTGAAGGCACTGGGCGGCGAAATCGAGGCTCGGGCGGAGAGATTCTCCGCGGCGGTCGACGAAAGCTTCGCTCTCGCCAACGACGGGACCATCCGCTGGCTCGGCGATCCCGTGGCCAAGCTCGCCGCGGGCGACAAGCTGCTGCAGCCACGGGCACGCATCGTGGCCGACGAGTATTTGACCGGTCCTGCGCTCGAGACCGTCCAGCGTCGCCTCGACCTCTGGCTGGCGCAGCACGTCAAGAAGCATCTCGGGGTCCTGTTCGAGCTCGAGACCGGCGAGGGGCTCGAGGGCATCGTGCGTGGCATCGCCTTCCAGGTCGCCGAGGCGCTCGGTGTGCTGGAGCGCTCGCGCGTCGCCGAGGAGATGAAGGGCCTCGATCAGGCGGCCCGCGGCACGCTGCGCAAGCTCGGCCTGCGCTTCGGCGCCTATCACATCTATCTCCCGGCCCTCGTGAAGCCGGCACCGCGCGCGCTGGCGGCTCAGCTCTGGGCTCTGCGCCATGGCGGTGTCGAGCTCACCAAGGGGCTCGACGATGTACCGCATCTCGCGGCCTCGGGCCGGACCTCCTTCGCGGCCGACCCCGAAGTGCCGAAGGGCCTCTATCGCGCGGCTGGCTTCCGCGTCTGCGGCGCTCGGGCTGTGCGCGTCGACATTCTCGAGCGGCTGGCCGACCTCATTCGCCCCGCCATCGCCTACCGTCCCGGCACGACCGCCGGCGCGCCCCCGCCCGGCACGGCCGACAATGACGGCTTCGTCACCACGGTGCAGATGACGTCGCTGGCCGGCTGTTCGGGCGAGGACTTCGCCTCGATTCTAAAGGCTCTGGGCTATGTGCTCGACCGCCGGACAGGCCCCGCTATTACGGTGCCCCTTGTACCGGCGGCCGCCATCGAGCCACTGAAGCCGACGCCTGCGCCGGCGCCGGAAGTGGCTGGGTCGACCGAGCCTGCGGCGCCGGAGCAAGCTGGCGAGAGCGACTCGGCATCCCCGACGGCGGCCGAAGCCGATGCCGACGAAGTGGCATCGGTCGAGACCGAGACCGCAGGAGATCCCGTCGAGGCGCTGTCGCCGGACGCCGAGACGGCATCCGTCGAGACCGAGGCCGGCCGTGCCGAGATCCCGGTCGATGACGGCGTCCTGATCGAAGGCACTGGCCTGTCCCGGTCCGAGCCGGTCCCCTCCGAGCCCGAAGCCGCAACGGTGTCGGATGCCGAAGAGCACCTTACTCCGCACGACGGCGACGCGAACTCGCAGTCCGAGACAAGCACGCCCGACGTCGCGGCTCACGAGCAGGAGCCTGGCGAAATCGCCGCCGGCGAGGTGTCCGAAGCTGTTGCAAGCCAGGCAGAGCCATCGACCGAGGAAGTCTCTTCTCCGGAGACGTCCGCAGAGTCCAATGCCGTCGAAGCGGCTGCACCGGCCGAGCCGGTTCTGATCGAGGTCTGGCGCCCGCATCGGACCAACCATCATGCGCAGCGCCGCCCCGATCAGCGCGGCGGCGCGCGCCGTGACGGTCGCCAGGACAACCGGCGCGGTCCCGCCCCGCAAGCCGGAGATGCACCCCCGGTCGAAGGCCAGACGGCGGAGGGTCGCGATGACCGACGCCCGCCGGGACCGCGTCCGGATAACCGCAACCGCACGCCGCGTCCCGGTGGGGGCGAGCGCCGCTTCGATCGCGACCGTCGTCCGGCCACGGCCGACGGAACCGCACCTGGAGCCGCAGCCGAAGCCGGACAGGCCACCGGTGATCGTCCACCGCGGCCGGAACGCGACGGCGGGCCGGCACGCAGCGGCAAGGCTCGTTTCGAGAACCGCGGCGGCGGGGACCGGGGTGGCGCCCGGGTCGAGGGGCGCGGCGAAGGGCGTCGCGACGCCAATCGCGGATCGCAGAGCTTCTCGAGCGAGGCGCGTCCCGCCCCGCGCGATCGCCAGCCGGACCCGAACTCGCCCTTCGCCAAGCTCATGGCGTTGAAGGTCGAGCTCGAGCGCGGCAAGAAGGACAGCTGACCCGGCTTGCCCGGCGCCGCTCTCCTCACGGCGGGTTTGGATCCCGCGCGCCAGCGCCTCGACAAGTGGCTGTGGTTCGCGCGCGTAGCCAAGACCCGCTCGCTGGCGGCGCGGCTCGTGACGGAAGGGCATGTGCGGGTGAATTCCATCCGCATCGGGACAGCGGCGAAATCCGTGAAGCCCGGGGATGTCGTCACGGTGGCGTTGGAGCGACACGTTCGCGTGCTGAAGGTCTTGGCGTCGGGTGAGCGTCGAGGTCCGGCGCCGGAAGCCCGGCGCCTCTACGAGGATCTCGCGCCCCGATCCGAGGGACAGAACAGCGACGACGACGCGGCGGACGGCCAGGATATGGAAGATTAACGCAGACGCGGCATGCTTCCCCAGGCCTGCGCTTGCACGAGGCTCACAAACTCATTAGCAGGGGCAGTAGGCGAGCTGCGAATTCGCACCACCGCCCCTCGATCGCGCCCGGCAGCCGGTGCCGCGTCAAAGGACAGGATATGACCTACGTCGTCGTCGAAAACTGCATCAAGTGCAAGTACATGGACTGTGTCGAGGTGTGCCCCGTCGATTGTTTCTACGAGGGTGAGAACATGCTCGTTATCCACCCCGACGAATGCATCGACTGCGGCGTCTGCGAGCCGGAATGCCCGGCCGAAGCCATCAAGCCCGACACCGAATCCGGCCTCGAAAAGTGGCTCGGCCTCAACGCCGAATACGCCAAGTCCTGGCCCAACATCTCGGTCAAGAAAGAAGGACCGGCTGACGGCAAGGATTGGGACGGCAAGCCCGGCAAGCTGGAGCTGTTCTCGCCCGCCGCCGGCAGCGGCGACTGATCTTCGCGAGGCCGTTCGAGAAGCTCCCGCGGTCCGCCGTCGGGAGCTTTTTTTTGGCCCTCGCTCTCAGCCCGCTAGCAGACCCATGGTCGCGGCGGCGCGCATGTCGGTCCAGCGGCACTCACGACGCTCCAGAGCCTCCTCATCACGGCCCCACTGAGACTCCTGAAACAGTTCGTCCACGAGCGCGGCTGCCCAGGCGGCCTCGGGTGTGAGCCGTCCGTGCATGACGGCGAGGGCAAGAAGCCCGGACCCCGTCAGCGTCGTCATGACATGCATGGCGGCGAGGCGGAACGGGGCCGCGGCGCCCTCGCCCACGACCGCGTCGACCACGGAGCCCATGGCAATGAGCGTCGCCTCGGGCTGGGTCACGAAGGAGATGCCCTCGGCCAAGATGAA
>JAYVMK010000232.1:0-6226 GCA_043758995.1 Lichenibacterium sp.
GAGGCCGCCCGCCTCGGCGACTTGGCCCTCGCGGCTCCCGTCGATGTACAGGTGGTTGGCCCCTTCGGCAAAGCGTCGGGCGTGGCGCGGGCCGCGCGCCTGTCCCGCGACGCCCTAATGACGACAGGCCTTTCGGTTTCGGCCTTCGATTGGAACGTGGACAACAATCAGCCAGACGAGGGATCGGTCACTTACA
Organism: Lichenibacterium sp.; assembly: GCA_043758995.1. Taxonomy (GTDB): domain Bacteria; phylum Pseudomonadota; class Alphaproteobacteria; order Rhizobiales; family Beijerinckiaceae; genus Lichenihabitans. Next base: position 197 of record JAYVMK010000232.1, read on the forward strand.
AGGTGCCGGCAGTGCCGGCTCGGGTGAACCTGTTCCACCTTAACGCCGACATGCTGCCCCTAGCCTACGCTTACCTGCCGGATCTTCATCGCGACGCCTATGCGATCGGATTCTTCTTCTGGGAACTCGACCGACCCGCGGAGTGTCATCGGTTGGCGCTCGACCTTGTCGACGAGATCTGGGTAGCGTCGGAGTTCAACCGTCGCTGCTTCGCGGAGTGGACCGACAAGCCCGTGACGAATGTCGGCGCGGCGCTGGAAATCGGCCCCTTGCCGTCCCTCGCCGCGGTCGCTGACGCGCGGCACCGACTGTGTCGAGCTGTGGCGGGCGACTTCGTCTTGCTGGCAACCTTCGACGCTTTGTCCTTCGTATCGCGCAAGAATCCACTCGGCGTCGTGCGCGCCTTCGTGGAGGCTTTCCACGACGATCCGACCGCACGGCTTGTGCTCAAGACCCACAACACTGCGGCGTCCGGTGAGGGCTTGGCCCGTCGCCTCTGGGACGAGGTGCTCCGCCTCGCCGGGGACGACGACCGCATCGTGATTCTCGACGAAACATTATCTTTTGCGACCGTTATGGCACTGACGGCGAGCGCCGACTGCTACATGTCTTTGCACCGCGCGGAGGGGTTGGGCTTCGGCCTTCTGGAGGCCATGCAGCTCGGGGTGCCGGTGGTGTGCACGTCCTATTCGGGCAACCTCGACTTTTGTAACGACGAGACGGCCTGGCTTGTCGAAGCCGACGAGGTGCCGGTCGCGAGTGGAGACTACGCCTATGCTTCGCCGGGGCATCGTTGGGCCGAGCCGCGCCATGCCGCCGCCGTCGCGGCATTGCGCACCCTACGCTCGGACGAGCCGCTGCGACGGCAACGTGTCGAGGCGGCGCGGGCGCGCGTGATCGAGCGTTATGGGATCGAGGCGGCGGGGCGGCGCTACGCGACGCGGATCGGCGAGATACTCGCGGGACGACCGGTCTTTGATCGTGAAGCTCCCTCGGCTAGGTCGACCACGGACGGATATCCTGTTGCCGAACGGCGGCCCAGGCTGTTTCCTTGGGCTCGCGGGCGGGAGTAAGGATTCGGCTTTTCGGAATTTCGTCATTGCAGCGCTCACTCCGAGTGAGGTCCGTGTCTTATGAGCCCGAGTAGGACCTTGCCAGGCGTTCATTACTCAGTGGTCGAGCTTGCCAGGGTGGCCGAGCGCTAATGCAATCGATCGGCAGGAGACGGCCTTTCTCTCCAGCACAAAGCCACCCTTATCGCCAAACGAGACTACTGTGGATCCGTTTACCACCAAAATCGCCTAGCAGCACGCGAGCGCATTAGTAGTCCTTGCCACTCGACTTAGCTCCCCTCGCGGAGGTGCAGGCATGAGACGAGACACCAGCCAACCCTCTAGATCGAGCGCGGCGACCGGACGCGCGAAAGCTCAGCCGCGTCTGCGATGAGCTTCAAGGACGTCACGGAGCGTTGTTGCCCAAGGAACGCATGGGCACCAGCCCAGCAGGGCGCGGGCGCGGGCGGCGTTCCCCGCTGTCACCGGGACGTCGCTCGGCCGCATCAGCGCGAGGTCCCGCTCGACGCGGATCGGGACGCCGCTCAGGCGCAGCAGTGCATCCAGGATGTCGCCGATCCGACGTGGCTCACCGGAGGCGAGGTTGAGCACGACGCCCCGCGGCAGCGATGGCGCCGTGGTAGCGAGGAGGTAGGCGTCGACGACGTCGCGCACATCGAGAAAGTCGCGCCGCGCGTCGAGGTTACCGACGCGCAACACTGGCTCGCGATCACCGTGCTCGATCGCGGCGATCTGGGCCGCGAAAGACGACACCGCGAAGGCGGTCGATTGACCGGGGCCGGTATGGTTGAAGGGACGGAACCGGATCGCCTGCAGCCCCGACGCGGCCATCTCTCCGAGTAGAAGATCGGCGGACGCCTTGGTAGTGGCATAAGGGTTTAGGGGCGCGAGCGGTGTGCCCTCGTCCACCATTCCGCCGGCTGCGTTGAACGACCCACCGTAGACCTCCGACGATCCGGCCTGGACAAAACGCGCTTCGGGCACGTGGCGCATCACCGCTTCGGCAAGGTTCATCGTGCCAAACAGGTTGACGTCCCAAGCGGCGCGGCGTTCCGCTCGAGCTTGGACTAACGACGACACGCCCGCCAAGTGGATCACCGCCGTCGGGCGGAACCGGGCCACCACCGCGTCAACCTCCGCGGCGCTCGTCACATCGAGGCTCTGGCCGCCGTCGCCGACATACCCGACGGGCAAAACCTCGGCGCTTGGCAGGGCCGCGGCGAGGCGGCGCGTCATCCAGCCCCCCACGAAGCCGCCGGCGCCCGTGACGAGGATTCGAGGCGTCCAGTTCATGGCGCGCGGACCGCGGCTCAGTTGTCGCGGCGCAGGCGTGTGAGGTCGGCATCGACCATCTCGCGAATCATCTCGTCGAGCGTAACGGTCGCTTCCCAGCCGAGCTTGGCCTTGGCCTTGGCGGGATTGCCGAGCAGCACGTCGACCTCAGCGGGGCGGAAGAGGTCGGGGTCGATGACGAGGTGCTTGTCGAGGTCAAGGCCGGCGTGATCGAAGGCGATGCGGCACATGTCGCGAACCGTCACGGTGCGGCCCGTCGCCACCACGTAGTCGTCGGCGACGTCCTGCTGCAGCATCAGCCACATGGCGCGCACGTAGTCGCGCGAATGACCCCAGTCGCGCTTGGCGTCGATGTTGCCAAGGCGGAGTTCCTCCTTCCGGCCGAGCTTGATCCGGGCGACCGCGTCCGTGACCTTGCGGGTCACAAATTCGATGCCGCGCAGCGGTGACTCGTGATTGAACAGGATGCCGCTGGACGCGTGCAGTCCGAAGGATTCCCGATAGTTAACCGTCATCCAATGCCCGTAAAGCTTGGCGCAGGCGTATGGCGAACGGGGGTAGAAGGGCGTCGTCTCGCTCTGCACGGGCTCTTGTATCAGGCCGTACATCTCCGACGACGAGGCTTGATAGAAGCGCGCCTTCGGGCAGATCAGCCGCACGGCTTCGAGAATGTTGGCGGTGCCGAGACCCGTGACGGTGCCGGTGAGAAGCGGCTGCTGCCACGAGGACTTCACGAAGGACTGAGCGGCGAGATTATAGACCTCGTCGGGCATGACCTCCTGGACGGTGCGGACGAGGCCCGACAGGTCGGTGAGATCGCCATCTACGAGGTGCACCCGGTCGGCGATGCCGAGCCACTTCAGGCGATGGTCGTTCACGTCCGCGGTCGAGGAGCGACGCACGAGACCATGGACTTCGTAGCCTTTACCGAGGAGCAGTTCGGCCAGATAGGCGCCGTCCTGCCCTGTGATACCAGTGACGAAGGCCTTTGTCATGTCGTGTCCTGGGTCCCGTATGTCGGTACAGTGCCGGGCCCGGGGGACGCCGACCGCTCCAAGGGCACTTAACAGCTTGGTCCAGGCGAGGCTAGGGGTTATGGATTTCTCCACAAGGCGGCTCAAAGAGCCTGATGAGCTTAGCCGTTCCTATTCAGTGCGCCCCGGGGGAGTAGGTCACCACCGGAAGGGTATTCCGTCAAAAGAGTTTGCGGTTGATCTGTTAGTTGGCAGCCGCTTCGGCTGGGCAAAAGGATCGATAAAGTTGGTGAGATTAGCCAGGAGACCGCCTACGCCATCACGAGGCCTTTCGCCCGAGCAGGCCAACCTTAATGCCATACTCGCCCTCTGGTGCTATGATTGGATCATGCAACAGCGGCGTCATGCTGGTGGTTTCGTCGGAGTAGACCCTTAACAGCCTGTCGGGACCGGAGCGTGCCGCTGAAGGCTCGCCACCTTTCCTAAGAACCGCTCGAGCGTGTGACAAGGAGCGTGACGGCGTCCTCCGGAGGTCGCGCAGACCCGTGTCTTTGCCTGGTTCACATCCAGACCGAGCCTAACCGCCGATTATGGCGAGGTAGACGAACGCTGCGGATTTACGGGTGTGCCGCTCGTAGTCGCGCATCAGGCGGCGGTTTCGACTGATCCAGCCGAGGGTCCATTTGACGATCCGGCGTTTGGGGAGAACCACGAAGCGGTGCAGGTCCGAGCGCTTGACGATCTCGAGCGTCCACGTCCCGGTGCGCCGGACCACATCAGCCATCTTGGGCCCGGCCGAGCCACCGTCTCCGATGATGCGCTCGATGAAGGGAAGCGCTGACGGGGCTGGCGCAGCAGCGCCTCCGCCCCATCTCGGTCCTGCACGTTGGTGCCATGAACGTCGACGCTCAGCAGCAGGCCAAGCGTGTCGACGAGGACGTGGCGCTTGCGCCCGAGAACCTTCTTGCCCGCGTCGTAGCCGGACGGATCAAGCGAGCGCCCCCTTTTAGCGCGCCTTTTGCGCTCTGCGCGTCGATGATCGCCGTGGTCGGACTTGCCTCACGGCCCGCAGCCTCCCGGCTCTGGACCTTGAGCGCGTCGTGGATGCGCCTGATCGTGCCGTCCCAGCCCACAGGTCCAGGTAAGACCACACCGTGCTGCGCGGCGGTAGGTCGGAGGGTAGCGCGCTCCACTGACACCCCGTCGAGAGGACGTAAAAGATCGCGTTGAGCACCTCGCGCACGGCCACGGTGCGAGGCCAGCCGCCCCGCTTGGCGGGCGCGATCAGGGGTGAAACCAAGGCCCACTCGGCATCGGTCAGATCGCTTGGATAGCGGAGACCGCGCCGATCCGCGGCACGACGATGGTCTGGCTTCCACATGAGGAGTCCTCCGAACCGACGCCAGATAGTGGATCACAACCGACTCATCCGACTCAACTTCTTCCTGGATGGGCTCTGAGAGTCCAAGCGGAGGCACACTTCCGACGAACCGCTCGGACTCGATCGGAAACCTGCCGACGGAGAGATGCTACTACTGCGCGTTCTCGGCGGCCTGCACCTCAAACGTTTCTACCGTGACGTCGTTTATGTCGAATTGATCGATCTGAGCCAGTTTATACCTCGCACTAATGGCGGCGATGTCGGCCCTATCCGTCTCGGACAGATCACTTTTCATGATGGCGACAACGTCACCTGCCATTAGTTCAACGTTGTAGGCGGGAAAGGTATTACGAGAGACATACAGCGCCCTATCAGTAAAAGAGGCAAGAACCCCCCAAATAAACGAAAGGCTTCTGTCATTTTGGCTAAAGAGTATCCGAGGAATCCGCTGTTTAGAAAAACTATAGATGCGGTCATGAGTGCCGCGTTCAACGTGGTCGTTGCTGAATTTAACCCAGTTAAACGCGCCGAGAAAGGCGACAAGCGCGAGCGACACGATCGTCATGGACGCTCGTGCAACGGCAAAGTTGATTGCCAGCACACAACCTATGACAACGCCCAGCGTCGGTACCGACATCGTCATATACTTCGACAGTCCAGCACCGTCGGCGATACACGTTCTAACGATGAACGATGCCGCAAAAGCCACAAGCGTCGCAACCACCATGCCACGGAAGGGACGGCGGAACAGCAATATTCCGTAGGTCATCATACTAAAAGGTGTCAATACAGTGGAGTGCATACCGTCACGCGACAACAGCCACAGCCGGCCGGTCACCTCCCCTGCAAAGATAAAAGTGTAAAGAGCAACCACCGACCACAGGCAGAATGCCTCGAAATCTGTGAAAGAAACGCGGTAGCGTTTCGTCGCGACGATGGCGGCTGAAGCGACCAGAGCAGCCAGCGGAACAACGATCCATCGGCCCTCCCGGATTAGCGTGCTCAGATTTGCATTCCAGCCAGTAATGTTACTTTTTACTACCATGATTTGCTTCAAGATAAAGAAAAATTCGCCGCCCCCTGCGAAATATAGCAACGACCCGAAGAGGATCTGAGCGACCACAGCACCTATTGAGCCGCATATGACAACCCGTAGAAAATGATTGAGCCAGCTTCTTAAGCTCCTGCAATTGTGAACCACAAACCCCGAATAAGCAAAGACGACTGGAAAGACGATGGCAGACGCTAGGTGAACGAACATCATGCTCGCGCCGAAGAAGCCCGCGACCACCGTCATCAAGCAACAGCG
>JAYVMK010000233.1:0-6939 GCA_043758995.1 Lichenibacterium sp.
GCCGCAGCCGCGGGCCACCCGCCAGCATCGCCCAGATCGTCCGTGGCACGAGCACCGAGAGGGCCACGTGGACGACCAGGAAGCCGACGAGGGTCGCCATGCCGAGGAAGTGGACGAGCCTGGCGTTCTGGAAGCCTCCCAGGACCGCGACCAGTCCGGCCAGCTGCACCGGCTTCCAGATCGCCAGGCCGGTCACGACCTGAGTGACGCCGGCGAGGATCGCCACGATGTAGAGGAGCTTCTGGACGGCGTTGTAGACCGAGAGGTCCTCGTGGGCGATTTTGAAATGCAGCGTCTCGCGAACTGTCTGCACGACGTCGGCGATCGGGATGGGCAGCAGTCGTTCTCGGAAGCGGCCCGTCGCGAAGCCGTAGACGAGATAGGCCAGACCGTTGGCCATCAGCAGCCACATGCCGGCGAGATGCCAGAGCAGATGCTCGGCGGCCCAGGAGCCGAGGAGGATGGCATGCGGGAAGTAGACGAAGTGGAAGATGACGGAGTCGTCGTAGATGCCCCAGCCGGACGCGATCATCACCAGCATCGTGACCGCGTTGATCCAATGCATCGCCCGCACGGGCCAGGGGTGCAGCCGTCTGCCGCCCTGGGTCACTCGCCCCGCCGGTCGCATCAAGGTCTCGTTCACGTCATCGACCTCCTATCGAGGACCCGTCCGTCGGCCAAAGGCGTACGTCGCTCGTCGCGCATACTATTGACGGGTCCTATCTCTCGCCGATTCGGTCAGGATGCTGCCGTGCATCGGATCGACAGGACGGCTCTTAGCAACTCGGCCCCCGAAGTCTTACGGACACGAGGTGCTCATTCATTCGAATGACGTGCTCCCGAGTAGCGGCGATAGCCGGCACCGCGGAACTCGCGCTAGCAAGGGATCCAGCCGCTCCGCGTCGAGCGAAGCATGGGGCTCACGCGAGGAACGGCCCGGTGCTGGTCCGCTCGGCGCCCGACGCGGTGTCGTCGAAAGGATCCCAATCGTGCTCACGCCCCGCCACGGCCTGCATCGCGCAGCCCTCGCCACCGCCGCCATGTTCGTCCTGTCGCATTGTGCGGCGGCGCAGTCGCCCGGGCCGTTGCCGGACCCCGCGCAGATGCCGACGTCGATCCCGATGCCGCCGAGCATGATGGAGAGCCGGGCCGAGCAGCGCTTTCCGCAGGCGGTGCGCGTCGGCGATCTCGCCGGGCGGGTCCTGCTCGAACCTGTCGAGAGCCAGCCGGTGCTCGGGCACGTGCTCGGCGTCGCTCGGCCAAGCGGGACCGAGGTCGGCGTTGTGGTGCGACTCGACGGTGGGCCACTGCGCCCATGGCTGCACTGGCTCGGCGTGGGCAATCGCCGGGTGCTGGTTCCCCTGGCAGGGGTCGCGCTGCTCGGAGAGTTCGTCGCCCTAGTCGGCTACACGCCGGAGCAACTTCGCGCCTTGCCGGACTACATCGGACGCGAAGACGACCTCATCAACGACGACGACACGGCCCGCATCGGTCTCGTCGGGCCGTTCCACTGAAGCAGATCGTCGTAAGGTGTCGTCAGGGTCGCCTCCACCGGCACCGCTTGCCGTCGGCTCACGTGGAAAGTCGCCGCCACGGGCGAGAAAGAGCCGGCGGGGGCCCCGCCGCACCCCGGCCGCGCCGCGGCAGGGCATCAGTCCCGGACACCGTCGCGGAAGGCCTGCGGATACTGGTCGAAGACGGCTTTGAACATGCGTGAGAAGTGACTGCGGCTCAAGCCGATGCTCGCCGCGATCTGCTTGATCGGCATGTCGGTCGTCACCAACAGTTCCGACGCGTAGTGCATCCTCGTCCTGCTGACGAACGCCATCGGGCTGACGCCGAAGCCGGCCTCGAAGGCCGTCGCGAAGGCGGTGCGACCCATGCCGGCAAGGCCGGCCAGAGTGGCGACGCTATGGGCCGCTCCGGGGAACTCGGCGATGTGGAGGACCACGCGGCGGAGCCGCTCGTCCCTGAAACCACGTGCCTGCTCATGGGCCTCCATCAGATCGTCGAGACGCCGGCGCACGACGAGCGTGAGACACGCCTTCATCACCGCCCCCATCAGCGCCCGGGAGGCGAAGCCCGGAGACGCCGCCTCGTCCCGGAGCAGGGCGAAGGCCTGGGCCACGAAGTCGCTGTCTCCGAGCTTCTCGGCGAACGGCTCCTTCAGCCGGCCGAAGAGGCCCTGCGCGTTGGCGACCCCGGCCGACACCGATCCGCACAGCAGCGTCACGGTCTGTGGGCCGTCGTCGCCGACGACGATCCGCAACAGCCCGTCACTGACCATCTCACAATTGTCGCTGGGCCGGACGTCGACGGATGCCCCCGCCTCCGAAGAGAGCATCTTACGACAACCAGGGGGCAGCACGATCACGTCGCCAGTTTCGATGCGGATCGTCGAGCCAGAGTGGAACTCCATCTGCCCGTGCCCGGTCAGGACGTAGTGGATGATCGGCGCCGACGAGCCTTGGAAGTCGAGTCGGTAACCCGATCCGACGCGGAGGAGCGCAAACGCGCTGAGGCGGACATCCAGGGTCTGGAGCAGCCGGTCGAGCGGCAGTTCGCCGAATCGTCGCGGGACGTCCGCCACTCTGGAAACGGGCACGGTCATCCTTGGTGGGAGAAGCCGATCATGGGGCCGATCAAACGTTCCGTCGAGACCATGAACCGCGTGCCTTGAGATCCGACGTGGAAGGCGCAGAGGCGGTCACGTCGACCTTCCACCTCATGCGGGCTCCGTCAAAGCCAAAAGGGCGCGCGGCGGACCGATGTCGACAGGGGCGGACCGACGAGCCACGGTGGTCGCGCTTCGAGGCCCAGTCTCGTGGTTCGCGCCCAGTCGGTGAGGGGGAGATCGGAGCCGACTGGGCTTCGGCGACCGGATTCGATGCCGCCGCGAGGCTCGCCTTTCGACGCGCCGTCTTCGTGTCGGCCGGGCGGTCTCGCGGCGCTTTGCGCGACCTTTCGACGGCAAGGCGAGCCGTTCGTGTGCCTGGACCGGTCGGATCAGTGGGCCGGCTGATCGACGCAGAGCCAAGTGGATGCGGAGGACGGGTCCGGATCGACCACAAGACCATGTGCGAAGCCAAGCTTCCGACAGAGGGCGTCTGCCCTCTCGTCGCAACTCCCGTTCGCGCACGGCGCCCCGGTCGGAATCGCCAGGGGGCGGCGCCGCGCGGCGACGGCGTCCATGCGCTCGATGATCGACCCGAGCTTCTTGTTGATCTCGCCCAGTTGTCCCGCCGCCTGCTGCGTGTTTCCCGCGACAGAGTGGTCATCGACGGTCCTCGATGGTTCCGACTGCGCAAGGGCCGGGGTCACGGCCAGCAGGGCGAACAGGACAGTGCCTTTGGAAGTCATGGGTTTCATCGCTCCCCTGATCGCACCGTCGCCCATCCAGCGGAGGCCAGGGAACGGCCGGCCCAGGATATGGCCCACAAGGGACCTCCTCGACCGAGAAGGCGGGTGGTGGACTGCCGCATAGCACGTCATAGCGCCGAGTGATCCCTGGTCGCGTCGGCGAGAGCCTCTCTGACTTCGACGAAGCGCTGGTCGAGCGCGGCCGGATCCTGCTGGTTCCGCGCGATCATCGCGGCCCGGACCTCGCCGCCTCTGACCACCTCCAAGGCGTCACCCTCCATGCCGGCCACGATGGCGTCGGCGACCGCCGCCGGCGGCTCGCGCGCGAAGCCCAAGTCAGGCCCTGCCTTCGACGTCCGCATCATCGGCGTGTCGGTCGCGCCCGGGTAGACGGTGAGCACGTGGACGCCGCTGCCCTTCAGTTCGCGGCGCATCGCTTCGCCGAAGCGGGCCAGGCCCGCCTTCGCGGCGGCATAGGTCGCGTAGAAAGGGATCCCGATGAGGGCGGCGCCGGAGGCGACGTTCACGACGAGACCGTCGCCGCCCCGTGTCAGGGCGGGAAGGGCTGCGCGGGTCAACAGGATCGGGGCGAGGAGATCGACCTCGATCATCGCGCGGATCTCGTCCTCGGTCGTCGCCTCCAGTGATCCTGCCCTGACCCCTCCGGCGTTATTGACGAGGACGTCGAGACCACCCAGCGCCTCCAAGGCGCCATCGAGCGTGGCGGTCCTGCCATTCGTCGTCGCGACGTCGGCCGCGACGCCGTGCACCCCGCCCCCCGAACCGCGCAAGGCGTCCACCGCCGAGGAGACCACGTCGCGACGGCGTCCGCTCACGACGACGCTCGCGCCCCGCGCGAGGAGCCGCTCGGCGACGGCGAAGCCGATCCCGCTCGACCCGCCGGTCACCAGGACGCGCTTGCCTTCGAGCTTCACTTCCGAACCTCCTGGTAGGCCGACGGGAAGAGGGCCCGCTTGGTCTCCTCGTCGTTGACCGACTTGAACGTGTGCCCCTTGCCGACCGCGCGTGCCCGCACGGCCGCGGGACGGTCGTCGATGGCCTGCATCAGGCGTTTCAGGTTCCGATACGGCGCCAGAGGTGATTCCTCTCCCTTGAGGACCCGCGCCGCCCTGTCCAGCCATCCCCAGGCCGACATGTCGGCGATGGAGTAGGTCTCGCCAAGGATCCACTCGCGTCCTTCGAGGTGCTTGTCGAGGACCTCGTAGTGGCGTTCCGCCTCGCGGCGGTATCGATTGACGGCGTAGTCGAGACCGCCCGGCGCGGCGTACTGGAAGTGCACGGCCTGCCCCGAGAAGGGGCCCAGTCCCGAGGCGACGAAGAACATCCAGGACAACAGCTCGGGCCTGTCCGAGGCGGTGCCGACGAAGCGGCCGAGCTTGTCCCCGAGATAGAGGAGGATCGCACTCGAATCGAACACGCGCGCGGCCGATCCGCCCGGGCCGTCGAGGTCCATGATGGCGGGAACCTTGCCGTTCGGATTGACGGACCGGAACGCCGGGGCGTGCTGCTCGCCCCGGCTGGTGTCCACTGGCACCACCTCGTAGGGCAGACCCGTCTCCTCCAGGAAGAGCGAGACCTTCGCGGGGTTCGGCGTCGGATGGAAGTAGAAGCGGATCATCGCGAGACTCCGGAGGTTCGAGCGGCGCTGTCGACGAGCCGCCTCGAAGCGTCGAACTCCGCCTCGGAGGCGTCGCGCCCGGCTTGCCGACCCCCGTCGGGGATGGGCTCCCCTCAAAGGATCGGAAGGCACCGCACGGGCGAAACCTACCCGTTCCGGCCCACGGGGGTAGGCAGGCCGTTGGCATCATCTATATTCCGCCACGGAATTCGGACCGGCGCGGGTTTGGAACGCCGAGGACACCCAGCGGTGGAACCCAAACCATGGATCGTCTGGCTGCGATGGAGACCTTCGTGCGGGTCGCCGACTCGGGCTCCTTCTCGGCTGCCGCCAGCCTGCTGGGCGTCGGACAGCCCGCGGTCTCGAAGATCGTCGCCCAGCTCGAGGAGCGACTGGCCGTTCGACTGGTGACCCGCTCCACCCGTGGCCTGAACCTGACGGAGGCTGGTCTCGCCTTCCTCGATCGCGCCCGGCACGTGATCGCCCAGGCCGAGGAGGCGGAACGGGCCGCACGCGGCGCGGCGGCGGGGCTGACCGGCCGACTGCGGGTCAGCGCCGCCGTGACGTTCGCCCGCCTCCACCTCCTGCCCCGCCTCCCGGGGTTCATGAGGGCCCACCCAGGGCTCCACCTCGACGTCCTCCTGGACGACCGGAGCATCGATCCCGTCGAGGAGGGCGTCGATCTGGCGCTCAAGATGGGACACCTCGACCGCGCCTCGCCCAACGTCCGCAAGCTGGCCGAGAGCCCACGATGGGTGGTCGGCGCGCCAGACTACTTCGAGCGGCATGGGATCCCGAAGACGCCGGCAGACCTCGCGACCTGCGAGGCGGTCGTCCACGCCCGTGACGGAGGCGAGGAGGTGTGGACCTTTCGCAACGGCACGACGGAGGTCTCCGTCGCCGTCGGTGGGCGCCTTCGCGTGAGCGCCGCCGAAGGGGTCCGAGCCGCGGTCGTCGCGGGACTGGGGCTCGCAGCAGGTTCGGACTGGATGTTCGGGGATCACATCGAGGCGGGCCGGGTGTCGCCGATCCTCCTCGACTGGTCCTTGCCACCGACGGATCTTTGGGCCGTCTTCCCGTCGGGCCGGATGGCGAGCGCGAAGGCGCTCGCTTTCGCGGACTTCGCCGGCATGGTCGCGAACTCGCCCTCGCGGACGGACGAACCGGCCAACGCCGGATCCACCGCCGGATGACAGGCCGATCCCGACTGGTGACCAGACGTCGCTCGCCGCCGCGCCACGTCACCTCGCGCCGGTCGCGGGGCGATTACGGGTGAACCCTCGGTGGATCAGCGTTGCCGCTTGGCGAGCGCGTCCGCATAGGAACCGTAGGGATTCGACGTGTTGGCGCCCGTCTGGGAGTTGTGCGCCGTAGCCGCGAAGGCCACGGTGGTGATCGAGTGGATCGGGGCAGCCACCGCGCAGAGCACGATCAGGATCTTGAACTTGGACATTGCCGAACTCCTAGCCAATGCTTCGAAGGAAGCATGATCGTCATTCGTCGCATCTGGAACGAGGTTACAAACGCTTCTTTAGAGGGACTCGCCGCGTATAGCGCTCTTGTCTCCGACGCTGCGGCCCCGTAGGAAGCGGCGCGCCTCGGCCACTTTATTCCGTAAGTCGTCGCACCCCATGTAACGTGGCCCGCATCGGGGCCGAAACCGTGACGTGGACTGGCTTTCGGGGTCGGTCATCATGGACGTTGCACGCTGGAGGTTACCAGATGAAGGCACGCTTCGACGCTTATGACGAGCAAGACCGTCGAGAAAGGGTCGGCGCCATGTGGCGCGTCTTCGGTGGGACGGCGTTAGCCTTCCTGATCCTCCTCGTCGTCGCCGTCGTGGTTCGGCCCGACATGATGCGAGCCGCCGCGGACATGGTGCTCGACTGAATTCGTACACGTTCCCGATCAGGTTCGCCTCATGCCGCCCCAGGGCGTCC
>JAYVMK010000234.1:0-3405 GCA_043758995.1 Lichenibacterium sp.
CAGTCCGACTTGAATGCCGTGCTGGTGGCGCCGCAATTCGCCCTCGACGCCAAGGATTCGAGTGCCGGCCGCTTCTGGGAGCCGGGCGTCTTCGCGCAATTCCTCAAGGAAGCGGGCCGGCACCTCGCGGTGCTGAACGGCATGCCCGAGGCCGCCTTCGTCTTTGATGACGCGCCCGTCATCCTGGTCGGTTATTCCGGCGGCTACCTGCCGGCCGCGGCGGCTTTGCGCTACGGCGGCGCCGGCCGGCGCATCCGCGGCGTCGTGTTGCTCGACGCGCTCTACGGTGAAGAGGACACGTTCGAGGGCTTCGTCGCGCATCGCGGGGCGGGGTTCTTCGTCAGCCTCTACGGCAAGTCGTCGCGCGACGGCAACGAGGCGCTGAGGCGCAAGCTCGTGTCGCGCGGCGTGCCGATCGTCGACGACAGCCTGACCCAGGCGATCGGGCCGGGCTCGGTGGTCTTCGTCGATGCCGGCGACGCGGTGGCGCACGGCGACTTCGTCACGGCGGCGCTCGGGGGAGATCCTTTGGCGGCGGTGCTGGCGCGCCTGCACGGCTTCCCGCGCGACCCCGCCGGTGGATTGTTGGCAAGCGAGTAGGATTCGCCGCACTCACCGGTGAATCTTCTTTTGATTCAAAATTGGTTCACCTAGGCTGACGTTGTTCAATCAACGGTAGGCCTTGCATGTTGATCGACGACCCTCGATCCCGCACTGCCCGGGCGAACTCTGCAAAATCCCCGGCGGCCGGGCGAAGCGACGGCGTCTCGTCCGGTCTGCGACGGCTCTTCGGCCTGCCCGATCCTGCCGGTGCCGCCTTGCCGCCGGAACTCGCCTTCCTGGTTTATCAGGGAGTGTCGCCGGCCCTTTTGCACGCCGCCGCACGCATCGCAGCAGCGATCGGGGTCACGGGTGAAGCGGCCCTGTTCGGGCTTGGTTTTCCCGACAAGCGCTACCACCGGCTGCTCGCGCGCCACCTCGATGTCCCCTATCTCGACGCACCATTGCCCCTCGCCCGACATCACGTGGATCCGGTCCGGTGCATGGAGATCGGCTGGGCACCGTTGGCGCCCAATGCCGCAAAGGTCGGTCATGTTCTCGCGGCGCGGGGTCAGGCGCTGCGGCACCTGCTCGAGGTTCACGGGTCCGATCCGGGCCCTTATGATTTCGCCCTCACGACGCGGCGGCGCTTCGAGGCTCTCTTGCGCCACTACGACGAGGCCGGCCTCTGCGCCCGAGCCGCGACCGGCATCGCTCAATGGGATCCGGCCTTGTCGGCGCGTGGCGGAGCTACCGCGTGGCAGCACCGGAGCGCCTGTGGCGTGGTGGCGGCGCTCGCCATCTCGTCCGTCTACGCAGCGGATCTGGCCCGGCTGACCGTCGCACTGGCCTTGTTCGTCGTCTTCGCCGCCGCCGTCGCGCAGAGGCTCGTCGTCGTGGCGGCCGCCGCGAGTGTCGCAGCCCCGCGGTCCTTCCCCCGCATGCCGGACCGCGATCTGCCGCTCTACACGATCGTCGTCCCGCTCTTCCGCGAGGCCCGCGTGCTCGCCCGGCTCGTGCGGGCCCTCGACGCCTTGGACTACCCGGCCGCCAAGCTCGACATCAAGCTCATGCTCGAACGTTGCGATGCCCAGACGATCGCGGCGGTGACGCGCATGAACCTGCAACTCCCCTACGACGTCATCGTGCTGCCCGACGGCCATCCCCGCGTGAAGCCGCGGGCGCTCAATGCTGCGCTGGAGGCGGCGGCAGGCGCGTTTCTCGTCGTCTACGACGCCGAGGACCGTCCGGATCCCGGCCAGCTGCGAGCGGCCGTCGCCCGTTTCGCCCAGGCACCCTCCGAGCTCGTCTGCCTGCAGGCCCGGCTCACCGTCGATCACGCGGACGAGGCCTGGATCACGCGCATGTTCGCGCTCGACTACGGAGCCCTGTTCCACGCCGTGAAGCCGGGCCTGTCCGCTCTCGGCCTCCCGGTTCCGCTGGGAGGCACGTCGAACCACTTCCGCACCACGGCGCTGCGGCGCGTCTGCGGCTGGGATGCCTGGAACGTCACGGAGGACATCGACCTCGGCTATCGCCTGGCGCGGTTCGGTCTGCGGGTCGGGTCCCTCGACTCGGACACGTTCGAGGAAGCGCCCCTGACCCTGGCGCGGTGGATGCCGCAGCGGAGCCGCTGGCTCAAGGGATGGATGGTCACCGCCATCGTTCACGGCCGACAGCCGCGCCGGCTCTTTCGCGAACTCGGGTGGCGGTCGGGCCTGTCGGTCGTCGTGTCGCTGGCCGGCACGATCCTCAGCTGTCTCGCAGGGCCGCCGCTCCTCGTGGTCGCCGCCGGGGAGGCTTGGAGCCATACGCTGTTCCGGCCCGAGACGCCGCTCTGGTGGTTGTCGGTGGCGGCCGCGGGCGTGCTGCTCGCGGGCGGCGCGCTCTCGGCGCTCTGGCCCGCCATGATGGCACTGCGGCGCATGGGACGCCTCGACCTCGCGCCCTGGCTCCTCACCCTTCCGCTCTATCTGCTGCTCGTCTCGGCGGCCGCTTGGCGGGCACTCTACGAGCTCTGGCGTGATCCTCAGGGCTGGAACAAGACCGAACACGGTCTGGCCCTGCAGCGGGATCTTGGGCGACGATGAAGAAGGATCGCGGCGCCGTGCGTTGGAGGAGGCTGACCTCTCCGCGGATTCCCGGCATGCCGACACCACCGTTGCCCTCCGACGATCTCTTCGCCGGCGCCGCCGAAGGTTCTCAGCAGGATCCGCCGAACCGCTCTCGACGCGCCTCGACAGCTCAATCTGGTGCCGAGCAACTCGAGCTCGAATTCGTCCGCTTCGGCCCGCGCGACCGCCCGCTCGATCTGCGCGTCGATGTCGGCTCCGACACGATCTGGGCGACCGAGGCCGACATGACGGAACTCTTCGGCGTCGGCGCCGCGGCCGTGTCGCGCGAGATCGCGACCCTCAAGGCAGAGGGTGGCCTTGGCGCCGTGCGGCCCGGCGGCGCCGGCACCGGCGATCTTCACGACCTCGATACGATTCTGTGCGTCGGCTACAGGGTCAGCTCATCGAAGGCCGCAGCCTTCCGGCGCTGGGCCAGCCAGACCTTGCGCGCGTCCGCGATCGACGGTTACGCCCTGAACGAGGCGCGCCTGCGCGAAGATGCGGGTGCCGCAGAGAAGCTCGCGGGCCGGCTGCGCGCCATCCGCGCCGGCGAGACCAACATTTACGAGACCGTCCGGGCCTTCTTCCGGCAGGCTGCGGCCGATCACGACGATGGCTCGCCCGCAGCGCGCCAGTTCTACGCGACCTTGCAGGACAAGTTCGTCTATGCCGTCACGGGCCGCATGCCGTCCGACCTCATCCTGGCCCGCGCCGATCATGACGCCCCCAACATGGGTCTGACCCGCGTGGC
>JAYVMK010000235.1:0-9700 GCA_043758995.1 Lichenibacterium sp.
CTGCCCGCGAAGGCCACCGCGTGATCGTTGCCGAAGACCTGCACCGCCACCATGGTCAGGGCTTCGCACTGGGTCGGGTTGATCTTGCCCGGCATGATCGACGAGCCGGGCTCGTTCTCCGGGATCGTCAGTTCGGCGAAGCCCGCGCGGGGGCCGCTGGCGTACCAGCGGATGTCGTTGGCGATCTTCATGCAGGCACCCGCCAGCACGCGCAGGGCGCCCGACGTGGCGACTACGGCGTCATGGGCCGAGAGTGCCGCGAACTTGTTCGGCGCCGTGACGAAGGGATGGCCGGTCTCGGCGGCGATCTTGGCGGCCGCGACCTCGCCGAAGCGCGGATGCGTGTTGATGCCGGTGCCGACCGCGGTGCCGCCGAGCGCCAGCGCATAGAGGCCTGGCAGGGACCGACGAACGCCGTCGAGCGCCTCTTCGAGTTGCGCCACCCAGCCCGAATAGATCTGTTCCAGCGTGATGGGCGTCGCGTCCTGGAGATGGGTCCGGCCGACCAGGATCACGTCCGAGCCCTGCGCTCCCTTGGCGGCGAACGTGTCGCGCAGAGCCGTGACGGCGGGAACGAGCCGCGCCTCGATCTCCTCGACGATGGCGATATGCATCGCGGTCGGGAAGGCATCGTTCGAGGACTGGCCGCGATTGACGTCGTCGTTCGGGTTGATGGGCTTCTTCGAGCCGAGTACGCCGCCGGCCTGCTGGATGGCGCGATTGGCGATGACCTCGTTGGCGTTCATGTTGCTCTGGGTGCCCGAGCCGGTCTGGAATACAACCAGGGGAAACTCACCGTCGTGTCGGCCGTCGATCACCTCCTGGGCGGCAGCGACAATCATGTCGACCTTGTCCTGCGGCAACTGCCCGAGTTCGCCATTGGCGATGGCGGCGCATTTCTTGAGCACGCCGAGCGCCCGGATAACCGGGCGGCCCCAGGTGAATCGGTCGGTGCCGATGGGGAAGAAGGTCGCCGACCTCTGCGTCTGGGCGCCCCACAGGTGATCGGCGGGCACCGGTACCTCGCCGAGGGAGTCCCGCTCGATGCGGAGGTTCGCGCCCGTCGACGAGGCGGGGGAGCTTGTGGTCATGACGTAAACCCTTGAAGAGGCGCGGATCGCGCGGGAACTTGCCCGAGGCTTTAATCCCTAAACGGCGGACGATCCAGCAGGTGACTTCTGCCGGCTCCGTGAGGCTGCATGTCTCGCGGCGCCCTTGTGGCCCGCGATCGTGGCCGCATGGGCCCCGAACTTCGGCGGTCGCCTCAACCATCGATTCATCTTGAAAGAAGTTCATGTGCGGCGAGACCGGATACGCCGTTGTCGCTGCCCTTTGCTTCTCTATGCTGTCCACGTTGGGGGCCGTGAGGCCAAATGTCGTAACATCGTCGCGATCTGGAGCCGCATGTGCCAAAAACCGCTATCGTCCATGGCAAGACGTCCGTCGAGCTCAAGTCCGCCCCGATCAAGCGCGACTGGATTCTCGAAGGGACTCCGACAGCGCGCAACGCGGAACTGTCGCGTAGCCACGACAGGACGGCCTGCACGCTGATCTGGGATTGCACGCCGGGCAAGTTCGTCTGGCACTACGACACCGACGAGACCATCCATATTCTGGAGGGGTCGATCGTCCTCCACGACGGTGTCTCGCCGTCCCGCCGCCTCGGCCCCGGCGACGTCGTCTTCTTCCCAGCGGGCGCCGTGGTGAATTGGACGGTGGAAACCCACGTCCGCAAGCTCGCCTTCTTCCGCCGCCAACTGCCCAAGCCCCTTGCCCTTCTGACTCGCGTCGCCAGCCGCGCCAAGGCATGGTTGCGCGGAACCGACAAGGCCGAGGGTTTCATGCCTGCCGGTGAAGCCGTCCCGGTCCTGCAGCGCGCCGAGGCTTGATGGTGGAGAGGCTTCGCCTCAACATCGGTACATTGCTCCGAAGCGGCTTATTGTGATGCCTGCTTGACCGGCACCAATCGACTGCTTTTTGTACCGACCCCTCTCCATCGGGCGTCGGTCGCGATCATGTTGCGGATCGCATCGACGCTGGCGGCGGCGTCGGCCGGTGGAAGATCGGTGGCGGCGACGGCCTCCGCCTGTTTGAACTTGCCCTCGAGCGACAGCACCAGAGCATAATTCTGCCGAACCCGACTATCGGCCTGCGGACTGGCGGCGGCGAGCCTCATGACCTCCTCGGCCTGCGGCAGGTTCTTCGCCAGGGCATACGACAAGCCCATGTTGGAGAGAACCGTCGGCTCGCCCGGCCTGATCTTGAGAGCGGCGTCGTAATAGCCGATGGCTCCCGCGTGATCGCCGAGCTGGTCGGCCACGGCACCTTGCGCAGACAGGACAGACCAATCCGGTCGGTCGGGCCGATGGGCCCTCTCCAAGACCGCTGCGGCGTCCTGCGGGCGCCCGGCATCGGCGAGCGCCTTGCCATAGGCGGCCAGCAACGGCATGTCGTTCGGGTTCTTGGCGGCGGTCGCCTCGAGCACGGCGGCGGCTTGGGCATATTGGGTCAGAGCTCGCAGGCCGCGGCCATAGTTGATCGCTGCCGTGATGTCGCTCGGATCCGCGTCGTGCTTTCCGCCCCAGGTCGCCGTGTAGTCACGAAGGGCGGCCTGACCTTCGGGCAGAGGATTGGCCGACAGTGCGATCGACCCCGTGGCGTCGCCGTCGCTCATGCATCCGGCCAGGGGAACCGCCAGAGCCAGAACCGCGGCCAGCATCGCAACCGAGCGACACCGAAAGCGCGAAGCGCGCTGAGGCGCGTAAGACTGTGGCATGACCGCGACGCCTGTATTGTCCCGCTCCGGGACGACCTCTGACCCGGCCTATTCATGAGCAGTCAACCCTAACGGTGCGTTAACCTGCGGCCGGTGCCGTCACTTGAACTGCTGCGATCAGGCGAGGCGAGGCAGGTCGATGAGCGCCGGCAGATGTTCGACGCCGTCGATGACGTGATCGGCGAGGGGCTCGAGTTCATCGCGCGAGGCCGGGCCACTCAGGACCGCGACCGCGATAGCGCCGGCCGCGCGGGCCGCGAGCAGGTCGAGAGGACTGTCGCCCACCATGGCGACCCGACCCGGCTCGACACCGATCTCTGCCGCGAAGGCCGTCACCATGCCGGGATGTGGTTTGCCGCCATGGCCGGAATCGTAGCCGGCGATGAAGTCCATGTGCGCCTCCAGCCCCAACGCGGCCATCTGCCGGCGCGCGCTGGCTTCTCCGTCGTTGGTGGCGAGGCCGAGCCTGAGTCCCCGCGCCTTGAGCGCTTTTAGAACGGGTTCGGGCTGGCCGAGGGGAGCTAGCCAGCGAAAGGTCGCATCCGAGAAGGCGGCGTCGAGTTCGTTCAGCATCGCGGCATCTGAGGGCCGTCCAAGAGCCGCGGCCCAGAGATGGACGTAGCTGTCAGGCGACCCGGCGATCAACGGCGAGAGCGGCGCGAAACGGCGTGCGTCGAGATCGTAAAGCATGGCGTCGCAAAGCCGCGCGAACGCCGAGGCATCGCCAGCGGCGAGCCGCTGCATCACGTCGAAGCCGGCGCGACCCCAGGTCAGATCGAGATCCACGAGCGTGCCGTCTTTATCGAACAGGATGCCGGCGAGCGGAGCAGAGGAGATGGACATCTACGGGATCTCTCACGCTCGTGCCGGACGAGCAATCGCCAGCCAAAGAGCAACCTTCCGGAGTGGCTCGATACACTCTGTGCCGGTGCTCAAGCCTTGCACATGCGGAACCAAATTTTGCGCACGACGTTGCTTCAGCGGGCGACACATGGAGAATCTTTATGCGCAACACAATCATCGCCGCTGTTTTGGTCGCCGGGACTTTGGCGGCTCCCCTCGCCGCTCAGGCGCAGGTGGTGAACGGCACGGTCAATGGTGCGCAGCGTGGCGCGGCTCAGGGCGAGAATGATGCCGGCCCGGTCGGCGGCGTCGTTGGTGGTGCGATCGGCGCCGGCGTCGGGGCTGTGACGGGTGCCGTAGGTACCGCGACGGGTATCGTCGGCGGCGTTCTCGGTGTGAACGAGCGTCCCCGCTTCCGTGAATATGTGGTTCACGAGAACCGTCCGTCGTACCGCTACGCTGAGCCCCTGCGGGCCGGAGTGGTTCTGCCGCGCGAAGGCGTGACCTATTACGAGGTCCCGTCCGAGTACGTCACGCATCCGGGCTACCGTTACACGGTCGTCAACGACCACCCGGTTATCGTCGATCCGGCGACCCGTCGCGTCGTCGAAGTCGTCGAATAATCTGGTCGAGAGACCCGAGTATATCGAGCGCCCCGGATGATATCCGGGGCGTTTTTGTTCAACCGCGGCCCACGTAGGGCATGGTGGTGGCCAGGATGGTCATGGATTGGACATTGGCGTCGAGCGGCAGCCCCGCCATGTAGACCACGGCATCGGCTACGTGTTTCACGTCGAATGTCGGCTCGGGCTTGATCGACAGGTCCGCCTGCAGCACGCCGCCCGGCATGCGCGACGCCATCGGGGTCAGCGTATTGCCGATATCGATCTGCCCCACCGCAATCCCGTATTTCCGTCCATCGAGCGAGGCAGCGCGGGTCAGGCCCGTAACGGCATGTTTCGAGGCCGTGTAGGGAGCGGAGTTCGGCCTCGGCATGGTGGAAGAGATCGAGCCGTTGTTGATGATGCGCCCGCCGCATGGCTCCTGGTCTTTCATCATCCGGAAGGCTTCCTGGATGCAGAGGAAGACGCCCGTCACATTCGTGTCGATGACGCCGCGCCACTGCTCAACCGACAGGTCTTCGAGCGGAATGGCCGGGGCGTTGGTGCCGGCATTGTTGAAGAGGACGTCGAGACGTCCGTGGCGTGCCTTCACGGCGGCGAACAGCGCCGCGACGGAGACCGGGTCCGTCAAGTCCGAAGGTACGACATGGGCGCGCTCGCCGATCAGGCCCGCCACGCGATCGAGTTGCTCGCGCCGGCGCCCGGTCAGGACGAGGTCGAAGCCCCCTGCCGCGAGGGCGATCGCCACCGCCTCGCCGATCCCCGAGCCGGCGCCCGTCACCAGCGCGATCCCCTTGCTTCCCGCCATAACGAACCCTCCCTTATTTTGATTGGCCGGCGCGCTTCGACGTCCGACGACCGGGTCCGGCGATCGAAACTCCCCGCCAAGGCGAGCGGATCACGCCAGCTTCCCGAGCTTACCTGCCCTGATTAGCGAGGCCCTTCCGGCTGCACAAGCATGCAGGCTGATCCGTTATGGCCGGACCCTGTCGATCCGCCAGAGGCGGCACCCCGGGCTCTGCCCGAGCAACGTAGCGCTCAGCGGCGCTTGAGCCCGAAGCTCCCGAAGCCAACTTCGGTTGATCTCGTCCAGCAGGAGGAACTGCGGGTGGCCGGCCAGGATGGCAGCGGTCGGGAGCACGTCATTGGCGAGCGCGCTGCCGGGAGGAGCCCAGTGCTTCAGGATGTCCATGATATGGAAATCCATCGCGTTGTTCCGTGCTCGGTGGGGATGATCCAGCACCACGTCCCAGTCCAAAGGGTAGAGCGCCGTCCGAGCCGGTGCGTAATGG
Source organism: Lichenibacterium sp. (assembly GCA_043758995.1). Lineage (GTDB taxonomy): Bacteria > Pseudomonadota > Alphaproteobacteria > Rhizobiales > Beijerinckiaceae > Lichenihabitans. The sequence goes on from JAYVMK010000235.1 coordinate 5,535, forward strand.
TTCCGCGGCAACCATGCATGCGGCGACTCGATAACGACGGGCAGGTCGGGATCGATGCCGTCTTCGAGGAAGCGCCCCTCTGAGGAGACGCACGGGATTAAATCGGCCGTCGCGCTGGATCTCGTCGCCACCGACGTGACGCTTACTAAACAGCAGAGCGCCGCAACTGGTGCGAACATTCGGGGAGGCGCGAGACGCCGCAGTACCGCTGCCGCGAAGATCATCATCAGTGCAGCGACGAGCAGATTCGGAGTGAAATATCGGCCCACGAAGAACGGTGTCGTCAGTTGGGAGCCGACCCAGCCAGCAGCCGTCAGAGCCGCGTAGGCGGCCGGAATGACAATGAGGATCGCGCGATCCCGTTGTGTGCACACCTTTCGCCAGGCGGAGAAGCACGGCGCCACTTGCCCCCGCGCGGCGAGCCAAGCGAGGAAGAGAAGGCCGAGGAGCGTCAACTCGGTCGAACCTGTGAGAGCCTCTACCAAGGCCGTGAAGTGGGGGCTTGGGATCCAGCCATAGGGCGTCGCCACGGCAAGTTGGGTTGCGAAGGAGATGTAAATCCAAACGAGGGTCGTGGCTGCAGGTGGCAGGGCAGCGAAAACGAGTGTCAAAACCCGAACCCGATCCCGACACGCACAGGAGATCATCCCAGCTGCGCCGATCGTTGCGAGGACATAGAAGCCGCCAAAACTGTGAGCCAGGGCGGCCAAGACGCCGATCATGGCTAAAAGGGTTGAGCGAACCATAGACGGTCGGTCAACCACGGCGAGAGTCGCCCAAAGCGTCGCCGTCACGAGGCAGAGATAAAGCGCGTAAGTGCGGACCTCCAGAAGCGCGTACACCGCCGTATCGTCGAAGGCACAGACGAGCGCCAAAGCGACCGCGACGCTTTGGGTATCGGCTACGCGCCGTCCGATACGAGTCAGCATGATTGCGGTTGCGGCCAGCAGGGCGAGGTTGAGCGGTCGCAGGAGCGCGTCTGAAGAAATCGGAAAGAGATGGATCAGAACCCAGCAGAGCGACAGGTAAAGCGGCGGGTTTCCGTCTACTCCCCGCAGCGCGCCGTCGACGGTCTGTCCGAGACTGGGTGTCGCAATCAGCGTCGCCGTGTAGAGCTCGTCGAGCCACATATTGTGAGCCAGCGAGCGCCGGATTGTCCAGACGCCGGCGGCCAGCATCGCGGCACCGAGCAGCCACAACGAACCGGATCCCAACCAATTGGATCTCGATCCAGTGGTCCGGGGTGGGGCCGCATAGGATACGTCCAAGGCCTGACCTCCCCAGGTGTCAACCTTAAGACCCTAGAGAGGCGACGTTAATGCTCCGTCAGCCTAGGGCTGCTCCGATCGACACTTCAGCGAACCCGTACCGAAATTCCAGGTCAACATCCTCCTCGGAGCTGCGTCCGCCCGCCACGCCGCTCCGACCACACCAGCGACAGGCTCCCGACTGCGATGAGAGCCGCGCCGGCGATCGTTCCTGGGCCGGGGATGTCGGCCCAGATGAGGTAGCCGAAGAGGCCGGCCCAGATCAGTCCTGTATATTCCACGGGGGCCAGGGCGGAGGCCGGCGCGTGGCGGAAGCGTTCGAACAGCAGGTATTGGCCGAGCCCGCCCGTGAGGCCCAGACCCATCATCAGGCCGAGATCGGGCAAGGAGGGGGTCCTCCAGAGCCAGAGGAGGAGCAGGGAAGAGCCTAGCGCGAAAATGGCATTGCTCGACAGCATCTGCACCAGGGTCGAGTCGGTTCGGCCGATCCAGCGCACCAGGACGGTGCTGGTACCCCAGCACGCTGCCGCGGTGAGCGCCGCTGCGGCCGGGCCCAGTTGCAGGCCGGCCATCGGGCCTGCCGGCCAGCACGACACCTGCGAAGCCCGCCGCGACGGCGCACCAGCGGGCTGTGGTCACGGTCTCCTTCAGCACCAGAGCCGACAGGACGACGGCGATCACCGGCGCGGCGAAATAGAGCGTGGTGATTTCCGCCAGTCCCATATGCGCCGCTGCCGAATAGAACAGCATCCAGGCGGCCAGGATCAGCACGCCGCGCAGGAGGAGCGGCAGCTTGTTCCGGCTCGCGGCGAGACCGTGGAGGACGCCTCCGCCGCGACCGACCGCGAGCGCGATCAGGACGATGATGGAGGAGCGTACGAACAGGATCTCGGAGACCGGATAGCCGACGACGAGCCATTTGACTGCGGCGTCCTGCAGAGAAAAGAGCGAGTAGCCGCAAGAAGCGAGGGCGATCCCCTTGAGGACGGACGGAGAGGCCAGGATCAGCCGAGGCTCCGCCCGTGTCGTATCGTGCCGTCCGACTCCCGCGGCCTCGCGAGTCAGGCGCCGACCTTTCCGCCGAGCTCGTCCTCGACATGGGCCCGAACGATCTCGTCGAAGCTCGTTTCGGCGCGGAAGCCCAAGGCTTCGGCGCGACGCGTGTCGAAATCCCGGGCCCAACCCGAGACGATGCGGGCGATCGTCGGATCGGGTTCGCGGCGGATGAGCTTCACGGCCTTCTCGCCTCCGACGCGGCGCAAAGCCTCGATCTCCTCGCCCACCGTCGCGGAGAGGCCCGGCAGGCTGATGTTGCGGCGCTCGCCGAGCGAGGCCGTGTCGACCTCGGCGGCGTGGACCAGGAAGTTCACGGCGGCGCGGGGGCTCGCAAACCAATGGCGCACGTCGTCCGACACCGGCAGGATCGCCTCCTTTCCGGCCAGCGGCTCGCGCAGGATCCCGGAGAAGAAGCCCGATGCGGCCAGATTCGGCTTGCCGGGCCTGACGCAGATGGTCGGCAGCCGGATCCCGATCCCGTCGAAGAAGCCGCGGCGGCTGTAATCGGACAGAAGCAGCTCGCCGATGGCCTTCTGGGTGCCGTAGCTGGTTAGCGGCGTCGAGAAGAATTCGTCGTGGATCTGCTCGGGGAAGGGCGCGCCGAAGACGGCGATCGACGAGGTGAAAACGAGACGCGGCTTGTAAGGCTGGCGCAATCCCTCCTGGCGGATGGCTTCGAACAGGAAGCGTGTGCCGTCGAGGTTGATGCGATAGCCCTTGTCGAAATCGGCCTCGGCCTCTCCCGATACGACGGCGGCGAGGTGGAAGATCACGTCGGGGCGGCGCCGCGCTAGCTTGCCGGCCTCGCCCGGAGCGGAGAGGTCGGCCGTGACGGCTTCGACCTGGCCGGAGAAGCCCTCGGGCGACGAGGGCGCCACGACATCGACCAGCGTCAGCGTATCGATGGGCCGACCGCCGAGACCGCCGTCCCGAACCAGCCGCGCTACGAGCTTCCGACCCACCATGCCGGCCGCGCCGATCACCATGACCTGCATCGTCGTCTCTCCCTGTCGTTCTTGGGCGGTCTCGGCCGTCACGCGCCTGACGGGCGAACCGCTCCCGCTGTCGTCGACAGCCTGCACCTCGACCGCCGGGACGGCAAGGGTCGCGCATGCAAAGACACGGCGGATCGCGTCTCCGCGCCCTTGAAGGCGTTCGGCCCGGTTCTACCCTTCGATTGTGATCCACAAGGAAGGAATGTCATGCCGTCGATCAAACTCTGGGGCTTCAACAACTCCACCTATGTGCGGACCGTGAAGATGCTCCTCGCCGAGAAGGGCGTGACGGACATCGAGCAGGTGCCGGTCAACGTCCTGAAAGGCGAGCCGAAGTCGCCCGAACACCTCGCCCTGCACCCCTTCGGCAAAGTGCCGGTCGTCGAGGTCGACGGTTTCCGCATCATCGAGACGCCGGCCATCGCCGCCTATGTCGATGCGGTCCTGCCCGGACCACGCCTGATCCCCGTCGAGCCGAAAACCATGGCACGTTCCGCCATGACGGTCAGCATCATCGACAGCTACGGCTATGGCGCGCTGATCGGCGGCGTCGTGGCCTACCACCTGTTCCCGGATTTCGTCGGCGGCCGGAACGAGGCGATGCACCACAAGGGGCTCGTCGACGGCAAGCAGGTGATCGGCGAGATCATGAAGATCAGGGGCTCCGACCGCTTCATCGCCGGCGCCGAGCTGAGCCTCGCCGATCTCTATCTCGCACCCATCCTGGCCTATGTCGTGCTGACACCGCACAAGGACGAGATTCTGGCTCTTCCAGGCGTGACGGACTGGTGGCAGGCCATATCGGCGCGACCGAGCTTCAAGGCGACCGAATACTGAGACGGTCGAT
>JAYVMK010000236.1:0-4996 GCA_043758995.1 Lichenibacterium sp.
TCCGCGCGACCTGCCGACCCCGGGCGAGATCCTGGCGGCCCTCTCCGACGGCACCGTCGGCGGCCGTGCCTATGACGAGGCCTGGCCGGCCCGCGCCGCTGCGACCATGTGGTGAGGCAAGGCCGTTTTCCTCTGAACTGCGATCCCGCTCCGGCGATGGCGTAGGTTTTAGTCCGACGTCACCACCGCAGCCACGGCGGCCAGCAGCACGAGCGCGCGGGGCACAGCGAGCTTGAGTTCTCTGTGGCGCAATTCGCTGGACAGGACCGCGCCCGAGGCTGCCGCCACGAGAAGGCCGCCAATGCCCCGGGTCTGCCGCGGCACCATCAGGAGGCCACCGGCCACTTCGGCAGCCGCGGCAGCGCGCATCTCGCCTTGGCTCCAGTCGAGATGGCTGAACATGCGATCGTAACCGCGCTGGCCGACGAGCTTGTCGAATCCGGCAACCGCGATGGCCAGACCGAGAGTGGGATAGAGATACGACATAAGGATCCTCCAGCCTCTTCAACGCGGGCCCGGCCGGAGCGTTCGCCCGCTGCGGCGATCCGATCCTCGACCGACGCAAGCCGGAGCGAGCGAAGCCAACCAGCTTAGCCGTCCGAAGGCGTTGGGTTCGCCACTCATGAAAGGTCTGATCCGACATGTCGGTGCCAATGTGCTTGACGTTGACCTCAAGCGACGGTCGGCACAGCCTTCAGCGTTTCTGACAGAGACTGCCCTCTCCGAAGATGTCTGTATTCGAGGCTGGCGACGCCGGAGCCCCACAGCTGATCGTTGTTCCGGTATGGGCCCACTTTGAAGTATTGAGCGGCTTCGCCCTCGGTGCTCGGATAGCCGAATTCACCGTGGGCTCGGGCGACAAGCTCACCCTCCGCATAGAGTTCGACCACCCCGTCTTTGTTCTTGATACCGGAGGACAAAGCGCGCACCACAAAGTCCGTCCAGCCCGCCCCGATCGGAGACCCCGGCAAAGGTGCATGGCGCTCCACGACGACGCCCGTCGTACAGGACGCGAATTCGCGCGCCCGCTGATCCGATGAGACGTCGTCGGCATCCGTGGCGAGAAGCGCGCGGACCTGGAAGTCGGTCAATCCATTATACTTGTTGAAATTGCTGTGATCGAAGGCCGGCGTCCCGCTCGCGCATCGGCCGTTCACCGGTGTCGAAAGGAAACGGCCGAGTTTCTGATCGTCCGGTTCGTAAAGGTGCTCGACGGTCGCGAGCCAACGGCCGTCTTCGATCCGCAGAGCGAGGGCAGGGCTACCGTCGCCAGAGGCATCGTAGGGCATCTTCATCTGCGCCACGACGCAGCGCAGCGGCCGGATCGGGAAGTCTGCCGGCACCCGGACGGAAAACCCGTACCAGGCGTCCGATCCCAAAGGATGCTTGGGGCCGCGCAGCTCGCAGCGGTCATTGACGACATCGGCGAGGTCGAACAGGGGCCCCGTGTAGCTGCCGGCCTGTACCGAAAGCCGAACCGCCGTGCCACCGCCATCCTCGGGATCAAACAGAACGGGCAGCAACCCGTCTGGGCTCCGGTCCCGATAGAACGTCAAAGGTCCGAAATGCAGGTCTCGGCCGTCAGGAGTGGGACCGGCTGCGAGGTCGACCTGATAGGGCGAAGGACCCCCCGCGATGGGTCGAGAGCCGATTGGAGCATTCACGACCCCCTCCCATGCCAGATCTTTCATTCAACGCGTGTATTTCATAGATAGTTCGTGCAACTCCTGGGTTTGTCAACAGCCGCCGTGTGTCGCCCGTCGCGCGTCAGACCCCACGGAAGGGTCTTATCCCGGCGACACCGCCAGCCCCTCACTGCAGGGGATCGAACTCCACCGGGTCGAAGTCGCGGTGGACGCCGCAGAATTCGCAGGTCACGCCGATGCGTCCGTCGGCGCCGATCATGTCGTGACGCTCGGTGCGGCTGAAGGATCGCAGCATTCCGGCGATCCGCTCTTCCGAGCAGCGGCAGGCGTCGCGCAGATGCTGCGGCTCGAACACCGTCACGCCGCGCTCGTGGAACAGGCGAAACAGCAGTCTCTCGCTGGATAGGGTCGGGTCGACGAGTTCGTGATCCTCGGCGGTGCCCGCCAGCGCCTTGGCCTCGGACCAGCTGTCGTCCTCGGGAGAGATCCTGACGAAGCCCTCGGGGGCATCGCCCGGATCGAGGTCGTACTGGCGGCGCCGATCCTCGGATTCGGGCAGGAATTGCGCCAGCAGGCCTCCGGCGCGCCATTCGCTGCCCTCGCCCGTCACGTTCTGCGCCACGGCCAACCGCACCAGGGTCGGGATCTGTTCGGACTGGGTAAAGTACTGGTGCGCCGCGGCCTCGAGTCCCTGTCCCTCGAGCGGGACCACGCCCTGGTAGCGCGACATGTCGCCCCCTTGGTCGATGGTCAGCGCCAGATGCCCCTGACCGAGAAGCTCGGCCGAATTGGATCGGCCGCCGGCTTCGGCCAGACGAGCCGCATCGAACCTCGCGAAGGCGCGAAGCCGGTCGGGCGCGTCGAAATCCACCACCAGCATGTCGACCACGCCGTCGGTCTTGGTCTGGAGCTGGAAACGGCCTTCGATCTTGAGCGAACTGCCGAGCAGCGCCGCCAGCGCCGCCGCCTCGCCGACGAGGCGCGCCACCGGCTCGGGATAGCCATGCTGCTTCAGGATGCGGTCGACCGAGGGGCCGAGCCGGACCACGCGGCCGCGAATGTCGAGCGGTGTCACCGCGAAGGGAAGGACGAGATCGTCCTCCCCGAGGTCCGAGACGGGGCGTTCCACGCTGGTGGGCAACATGAGGCAAGGGTCCGAGAGGAAGGGCGCGCCGAGGCACGGCTTTTCTCAGAAATGGGCGTGAGGTCGCCCAGAGTCCAGCAGGCCCGGCCCTCGTTTCGCCTCGGCCGGGCTTGTCACATCCGTGATGGACGGCAGAGTGGATCTCCGGTCGTCAGGCCTCCCCCAGCGCTCCCAGGCACCAGGCCAGAATGCCCTTCTGCGCGTGCAGCCGGTTCTCGGCCTCGTCGAAGACGACCGATTGCGGTCCGTCGATCACCTCGTCGGTGACCTCCTCGCCGCGGTGGGCCGGCAGGCAATGCATGAACAGGGCTTCGGGACCCGCCTCGGCCATCAGCCGCGCATTGACCTGATAGGGGGCGAGCAGGTTGTGGCGGTTGGACGTCTCGTCGTCGCCCATCGACACCCAGCAGTCCGACACCACGACATCGGCGCCGCGCGCGGCCTCCACCGGATCACTCATGACCGTGATGCGGGCACCGTTCTGGCGCGCCCAGTCGAGCAGCTCGGCCTTTGGCGCCAGTTCGGGCGGGCTCGCGACGCGCATCTCGAAGCCGAAGCGCTGCGCCGCATGGGCCCAACTGACCATCACGTTGTTGGCGTCCCCGCTCCAGGCCACGACGCGGCCGCCGATGGGTCCGCGATGCTCCTCGAAGGTCATGACATCGGCCATGACCTGGCAGGGATGCGAGGCCTTGGTCAGTCCGTTGATCACGGGCACCGAGGCGTAATGGGCCAGCTCCTCGACCAGCCCCTGTTCGAGCGTGCGGATCACGATGGCGTCGACATAGCGGGACAGGACGCGCGCCGTATCGGCGATGGTCTCGCCGCGGCCGAGCTGCATTTCGGCGCCGGTCAGCATCATGGTCTCGCCGCCGAGCTCCCGCATGCCGACGTCGAAGGAGACGCGCGTCCGGGTGGATGGCTGGTCGAAGATCATCGCCAGCATGCGGCCCGCGAGCGGCCGCGGCATGGCCGCCTTACCGCCGCTGGTCCGACGACGCTTGATGGCGATCGATCCGTCGACGATGGAGCGCAACTCCTCCGCCGGGACGGCGTCGAGATCCAGAAAGTGCCGGGGACCGCTTCCGTTCGGTGTCATGCCGCACCCTTGAGCACGGCGGAGGTGTGATGGGGATCGGCCTCGCCGTCGCGCGCCACCGCGGCGCGGTGCGCCTCGATGTCGAAACAGGCGGCATCCAGCCGGCGCACCGCCTCGGAGATCTCGTTGTCGGAGATGACGAGCGGCGGCAGCAGGCGCACGACATTGTCGCCCGCGGCGATCACCAGCACGTGGTGCTGGCGGGCGGCCGCCACGAGGTCGCCGTTGGGCACCGCGCAGCGCAGGCCGAGCATCAACCCGTCGCCGCGGATCTCCGAGATGACCGAGGGATGGCGATCCTGCAATTCGGCGAGGCGTTGCTTCAGGCCGAGGCCGGCCTGGGCCACGCGATCGAGGAAGCTAGGCTCCAGCACAACATCGAGCACGGCATTGCCCACCGCCATGGCGAGCGGGTTACCGCCGAAGGTCGTGCCGTGGCTGCCCACCACCATGCCCTTCGCGGCCTCCCGCGTGGCGAGGCAGGCACCCATCGGGAAACCGCCGCCGATGCCTTTGGCGATCGACATGATGTCGGGCGATACGCCGGCCCGTTCGCCCGCGAAGAAGGCCCCGGTGCGGCCGACGCCGGTCTGCACCTCGTCGAAGATCAGCAGGAGGTCGTGTTCGTCGCAGAAGGCGCGAAGGGCGCGCAACCGGTCGGAGGGGACGACCCGAACGCCGCCTTCGCCCTGGATCGGCTCGATCAGGACGGCCCCGGTCTCCGGACCGACCGCCGCCTCGAAGGCGGCCCAATCGTCGAAGGGCACCTGGTCGAATCCCTCGACCTTGGGACCAAAGCCCTCGATATACTTCTGCTGGCCGCCGGCCGCGATCGTGGCCAGCGTCCGACCATGGAATGCCCCCTCGAAGGTGACGATGCGGAACTTCTCCGGGTGTCCACAGGCCGACTGATACTTACGCGCCATCTTGATGGCGGCTTCGTTAGCCTCGGCGCCGGAATTGGTGAAGAAGACCACATCGGCGAACGTGTGCTCGACCAGCCGATCCGCCAGGCGCTCGCCGCCGGGGATGCGGTAGAGGTTCGACGTGTGCCAGAGCTTCGACCCCTGCTCCTGCAGCGCCGCCACAAGATGCGGATGCGAGTAG
>JAYVMK010000237.1:0-4754 GCA_043758995.1 Lichenibacterium sp.
GGGCTTGAAGCTGCCGCTGGAGCGGATCGGCCTTGAAGCCTGCTCGTTGACGGCCTGCGCGCGGCGGGGCTCGCGGCGATCTGCATCGAGACGCGGCAGGCCAACGCCGCCATGAAGACGATGCCGAACAAGACTGACCGCAACGACGCCCGCGCCCTGGCGCAGATCATGCGCACCGGCTGGTTCCGGCAGGTCCACGTCAAGTCGCAGCAGTGCCGGCTATGGCGGTCGCTGCTGATCGCACGCCGCACGGTGCTGAACGAGATGCGGTCGATTGAGAACGTCGTGCGGGCCATGCTCCGGGAAGCCGGGCTGAAGGTGGGCACCCCGAGCCGGGCGGCCTTTGACGGCCGCGCGCGCGAACTCTGTTCGTCCAATGCGGCGTTGCTGGATATGGTGGAGCCGTTGCTCACGGTACTGTCGACCATGATCCAGCAACTCGCTCGTTTGACAAAGCAGGTGCTGAAGATCGTGCGCGAGGAGAAGATCTGCCGGCGCCTGATGAGCGCGCCCGGCGTCGGCCCGATCACCGCCCTGGCGTTCCGCGCCACGATCGACCGACCCGACCGGTTCGGCCATTCGCGCGACGTCGGTGCCCATCTTGGCCTGACGCCCTCGCGCTACCAGTCGGGCGAAACCGACATCCAGGGCAAAATCAGCCGATGCGGCGACGAGCTGGCGCGAACGGCCCTATACGAGGCCGCCAATGCGCTGCTTGTGCGCAGTCAGAAATGGTCCAGCCTGCGGGCCTGGGGCATGAAGATCGCCAAGCACCGCGGCATGGCGCGGGCGCGGGTCGCCGTGGCCCGAAAGCTGGCCGTGGTGCTGCACCGGATGTGGAGCGACGGCACCGACTTCCGGTTCGGCACCGGGCCGACCACCGCGGCCGCCTGACGCCTGGAGGACATCGCGGGCCGCTGCCCGCACGAGCTTCACCTGAAAGGGTGATGTGGACCGTTCCCGAGGGGACGATCGGCAAGGCCACCTCGTTGAGAGTCTTGAGCCCGCGGCGATGCTGCGAGGTCGTGTCACAGATCGAGGGACCGAGCCGGACTGACCCCATCATGCGGCGGCGAAACGCCGACCGCGAAGAGAAGCGTGTGACCCGCGGGAACGGGACAAAAACCCAGCAGGAGCGCTTGACCCCCAACACCCCAATCAGAGAAGGCTCTCACAGGGGGCTTGTCGCAGACTCCCGAGGAGGTTGCAGATCGGACCTTGGACGACGCGATTTCACCTTTCGTTAACCTTTGAAAGTCCGAAGCAGAACCCGAGCATCCGGTTCTGCTCGACGACGGTCCATGGGCCGGCGAAGCCGAAGCCTTGCGCATCCACAGCATGGCCTCGAAGCCCTGGATGGAGCGCCGGGCCGTGTTGAAGCTCGCGAAGCCGCCGACCCGCGGCATGTTCTTCAGCCGGAAATGGTCGCTCTCGATCCCCTATTGCAGATGCTTCGTGACGTAGTGGACGGGGTCGCGCGCCAGCCGTCCCTCCTTGAAAACCGTCGCGATGGCGCCCGGTTACGTTCCGGCCCCATCCGTGCCGATGCAGTCGGGAAACAGCAGGGGACCGTCCTTCAGCATCTCGAAGAAAACGCGCTTGTCGGCGTCGAGGTCGCGTCGCGCGGTGAGCAGAAAATTGACAGCCTGGCCGTGCTTGTCGACGGTGCGCTACAGGTAGCGCACTTGCCTCGGATGCGGACGCAGGTCTCCTCGATGCGAAACGACCCGAAATGGGCGCTGATCCCCTACATCGTGGTCGACGTCCATCACGCGGCGCTCGATGTCGTGCTCACACTGGCGCGGCGGCGAGCACTCAGAGTTGGGCGTGTACAAACCCCGAACCGGGGAACATGGTTGCGCGACGACAGAAGATGCTCGGACTGTGATGAGGAGCATGGCAGGCCGCTGGTCGGATGAACATATCGCTGCGTCGCTCAATCGGCGGCGAGGGTCTTGGGCGTCACAAACCGTACGATACGGCGCCTTGTCAAAGCCGGTGTCCTGCCTGCTGTTCAGGTGGTTCGGACGCGCCCTATCAAATCTCGGCGGCAGATCTGGCGTTGGAGCCGGTCAAAACGGCGGTGGGCCGAAAAGGTCGCCCGTGTTGCGTTAAAGCCGCGAACACGCTTCCAATGTTTACAGACACTGGAAAAAGGGACGCACAATGCAACACCCATCGCGAGGAGTCGGATCGAACGCTCCACCGTGTTGGAGTTGATCTCCACCCGGCCTTCGTCCCCGTAGAGCGTCGAGCCTACCCAGCGATACGCTTGCGTCCGTCGACTTTCCAGCCGTTGGCTTGAAGAAAGTCACAGCTGCATTCGGTGGCGGGTGTCTCACCTCAGATAGCGCCGTCGTGCTGCTGTCGCTGGCAGAGCGACGCCTCGGAAGCAACGAGCGGCTTGCGCGCTTGATCCCGAATTGGCGCGATCCGATCCGCGTTATACCAACAGCGGGTGCATCCGACTCCTTCCGCTGGGCCGTCGTGGCTTTGCTTGGATTCAAGATTCTCTGGCTTGCCTGGAGCATTGTGATGAGCCTGTCGATCACGCGGACGGATCTGACGGTGGAGGATCTTCGACGGGTGGCGCGGACGAGCAAGAGCGTGAGCCAAGCGCGGCGCTGTCTGGCGATTGTGTCGGTGCTGCCGCGGAAGCGGCCGGCATGCAGCGTCAAACGCTGCGTGACTGGGTGCATCGGGACAATGCCGAAGGCGTGTCAGGGCTTCTGGATCGCCCTCAGCCGAAGCCTCGCCGTCTGTTGAGCTCGAAGCGGCTGGCCGAGTTCGACAGGATCATCGACGCTGGTCCGAACGTGGCGGTGGACGGTATCGTCCGCTGGCGCCGAATCGGCCTGAAGCAGGTCATCGAGCGACGGTTCGGCGTCGTTATGGCGGAGCGTACGGTGGGGACCTGTTGCACGAGCGGGGCTTCCTTCACCTGTCGGTGCGGCCGCGCCATCCACGCTGCGACGAGGCCGGCCTTGTTGCAGCGATCCGTCGATTGGCCGCGTGAGCGGCCTTGGGCATGTGGCTTGCAGCCCTCTGACCTGGGATGCCCTGTGCCGTTCAAAGCCAATGCCGACCGTCGGCACCGCATCGCCCGGCAGAGGTTCAAGGTCACGAACTGGCGCGATTACGGTGCCAGCCTGCGCGGGCGCGGGAGCCTGACAGTGTGGTTCACCGACGAGGCGATCTTGTCCTGGACGGCGGATACCCAGACGACCCGGGGCGGGCAGCAAACCTACTCTGGCATGGCTGTCCTGACAGCCCTGACGCTGCGAACGGTGTTCCGGCTCGCGCTACGCCAAACCGAGGGGCTGATCGGCTGCGTCATGCGCCTGCTTGGGCTCGACCTCGCCGTCCCTGACCACAGCACGCTGAGCCGGCGCGCCGCGACTGTGGAGGTGCCGCGACCACGCGCCTGCTCCGGCGTCGGCCCTCTTCACCTGCTGGTGGACAGCACCGGGCTGAAGCTGTGCGGGGCCGGCGAGTGGCTGAACGAGAGGCATGGCACGAGAGTGCGCCGGCCGTGGCGCAAGCTGCATTTCGGCGTGGACGCCGCCACTGCGCGCATCGTCGCCTCGCTGCTGACCGCCAAGGACGTAGATGACGGCTCGCAGGTCGGCCCTTTGCTCGACCGGGTCGAGGAACCGCTCGCCTCCGTCACCGGCGACGGCGCCTATGACCAGGAAGGCGTCACCGCCAGCATTGGCTCCCGCGACCCGCACGCCGCCATCATCGTGCCGCCGCGCTCCACCGCGGTGCCGAGCGAGGCGTCCAAGACCGCGCCACGCAACGCGACCGCCACCTTCGCGCATCGTCGAGCACGGCCGCATGGTTTGGCAGGTGGCCTCCGGCTACACTAAGCGTGCCCGGGCCGAGACGGCCATGTCGCGTTTCAAGCGGGTCATCGGCGACGCGCTACGCTCGCACACCGACGAACACCGGGCGACCGCGGTGGAGGTCGACGTCCTCAACCGCATGCTGGACCTCGGACGCCCGAACTCCATCCACATCGCCTGACACGCAATCGGAGCTGGGGGGGGAAGCACGTCGATCTCATCGACCCATGCAATAATGCCTCGCAGGATCCTGGACCGTCGTCGAGCAGAACCGGACGCTCGGGTTCTGCTTCGGGTTTTCGGAGGTTAATGAGGAGCGAAAGTGAGCCAATCCGAGCCCGATCTGGAACAAACTCGAGAGCTTGCGACACGCCCGCAATTCCTCGATGTCGCGGTAGCTCAAGGGGTAGCGCGGGTACGACGACACCGCCTGTACGATCAGCCCTGCCTCGAAGTGGCGACCTTTGAAGTCGTCCTTCGAGGCGTCCTTCGACCGGCTCTTCAGCTTGGTGGCAATGGTGGACAGGATCATGGGAAGCTCCAGTTAGGAGTTGTCAAAAACGGCGGCCGTGGTTGACAACCGTCAATGTCGGAACTTTGCGACACGCCCCATGATCGCCGGGTCGGCTCTTATCGGCTTCTTCCGAGGCGTCGCGAGCGCGATTTCTGCGCCGTTCCATTGAATCGCTTCCTGCTCTAGAAGTCCTCGTCCGCTTTGCCGTGCTCTTAACGAGGTCTTTCTGTCATGTCGTCCCCGTTCTTCATCTGGACCATGCAGCGCACCGGGGGCACCTCGTTGGCGGAACTTTTAATGGAGATGTCCGAACACCGCAGCGCCGAGCACGAACCCTTCAACTGGGCCAAGAAGCAGCCGCGCCAGTTTTGGCCCATCACGGAGGCGTGGAATGC
>JAYVMK010000238.1:0-5511 GCA_043758995.1 Lichenibacterium sp.
GCGACCGCCACGCCGGCCCTTGCGCAGAGCGTACAGTCCGGTGGCGGAGGCTCCGGCGGTTCGGAGACGAAGACCTCTCCGGGCACAGCCGGCGCGACACAGCCCCTCGGCAACGGAGCGGCGCAGCCATCCGGTCAAGCCGCGGCGAAGAAGCCTGCCGATGGCCCTCTCCCGTTCCTCGCGGCCTATGCAAGCCAGTTGCCCGGCGGAGGCCTGTTCACGGTCGACACCAAGGGCATCACGGTACAGACCGTCGACAATGCAGTGAAGCTCCGCATCGGCGGCCGGCTTCAACTCGACACCAGCGCCGGCAGCCTGAGCCCCAGATCACTCGGGCCGGCGATCGTCGGGGGTGACGGCGACGATTTCCTGATCCGCCGCGCCTATTTCGAAAGCTATCTCACTCTCTACGACTCGGTGGAAGTCGCCTTTCAGTACGACTTCGCCAATGCGACGCAGCCCATCCAGGATGCCGTTCTGGCCTATCGCGGCCTGAACCACGTCATCGTCTCGGCCGGTAACTTCAAGGAGCCTTTCGGACTGGACCAGTTGCGCAGCGACAATACGACGACCTTCGCCGAACGCTCGCTCACCAACGCTCTCTTCCCGTCGCGCAACTTCGGTGGTGCCATCGGGACCTACGGTCCCAATTGGACCGTCACGGCGGGCGTGTTCGGCGGAAATGCCAATACCAGCGCTACGACCGGCAACACGACCATCGAGGACAACGGTGTCTCCGGGACGGCCCGCATCACCTACGCGCCTATCCTCACGCAGGACCAGTTGCTCCACCTCGGCATCGCGGGGTCCTACCGGTCCCAGGATCCTACCAACACGAACCTGTCCTTCAGCAGCCGGCCCGAAGACCAACTCTTCACGCGGACCCTGGTCAGCACCGGCACGCTCAGGAATGCGCAGGAGTCGGGTCGCCTCGGATTGGAGGCGATCTATCAGTACAAATCCTATCGGCTCACCAGCGAATACACCTTCGTGGACGTCGGCGGCGTGACCCCGACCGCGTCGACCGCCAATCGTGGCGACCGCTTCTTCCAGTCCGGCTATGTGGAGGGCGCCTGGGTGGTCAACGGTAACGGCCGGGCCTATCGCCTCGCTCCCACCTACGGTTCCGAATTCGCCGTGCTGCAGGGCGTGGACATCGACGACGCGCAACGCATCTCGCGCGGCGGTTACGGCGTGTTCGAGGTGGCGGCGCGCTATAGCGCGCTCGATCTTCAGGACGGCCTGACGGCGGGCGGCCGGCTCGAGGATGTCACGGCCGGCCTCAACTGGTATTCGGACCGCAACATCAAAGTGATCGCCAACTACGTCCATTCTCATGCCGACCCGGCCCCCGCCGCCTTGAACGTCAGCAAGATCGACAGCGATGCTTTCATCGGCCGGCTGCAGTTCAGCTGGTAGAGGCTGCGCCAGCCCTCTTGTTTCAGGGCGAAAGGCGTGAAGGGGACCAGCCGCCGGCCGTGCAGGATGCTGGCGCCTTCGCTTGCGGATCTGTCACGTCTTTGTCAGATCGAGGGGTCAAGACGGCTGCGACAGCTGAGAGTGAACGATGATGCAAAGACTTGCCCGCCTGATCCTCACGACCACATTGCTGACCGATTCGGCCGCACAGGCCTTCGCCGCCGAGCGACCTCACAATGTCGTCCTCTTCGTTGCGGACGGCTTGAGGGCCGCCATGGTGGACGACGCCGCGATGCCGAACCTGTCGGCACTGGCCCGATCGGGATCCTGGTTGAGGAACAGCCATTCGCTGTTCCCGACCTTCACCACGGCCAATGCCTCCGCCATGGCGACGGGCCATTATCTCGGCGACACAGGGGATTTCTCCAACACGATCTACACGGGGTTCCAGGTCCCCGGAGCGGGCAAGAGCCTGACGCCCTTCCTCGAAAACGACCCGGTGCTGGGCGACGTCGACGAGCATTTCTCGGGCGACTACCTCGACGAGGCGACCATTCTCAAACTCGCCCGTGACAAGGGCTACGGCACCGCCAGCATCGGCAAGCTCGGTCCCGTTCTCATCTTCGACCATACCGAGCGGACGGGCCAGAAGACCGTCATCATCGACGACTCGACCGGAAGTTCGAACGGCATTCCCCTCTCGCAGGACGTGCAGGACCGCCTCAAGGCGGCCGGGCTGCCGCTCGCGGCGCCGAGCCGGGGCGCCAACGGACAGTCGGGAAGTTTCGAGAAACCGGGCACCAAGCTCGCGAACGTCACCCAGCAGGACTGGTTCGCAGCGGCGGCGACACGGGCGGTGCTCCCGCTGCTCGCCGACAAGCATCAGCCTTTCGTCCTGGTCTTCTGGTCGCGCGATCCCGACGGCACGCAGCACAACCAGGGCGACAGCCTCGGCAAGCTCGTCCCCGGCATCAACGGCCCCACCTCGCTCGCCGCGATCCGCAATGCCGACGACGATCTCGGGAGGCTCCGCGCCGAAATCGCGGAACTCGGCCTCACCGACACGACGGACATCATCGTGACCTCGGACCATGGTTTCTCGACCATCTCCAAGGCGAGTGCCACCAGCGCCGCCGCCCAGGACGGCTACAGCGACGTGCCCAACGGCCTGCTGCCGGTGGGCTTCGTCGCCCTCGACCTCGCCAAGGCGCTCGGTCTGCCGCTCATCGATCCGGATGCCGAATATGCGCCCATCGCCGCCGGTCACCACACCCGCTTCGGTAATGGCCTGATCGGCGGCGACAAGGATCACCCGAAGGTCGTCGTGGCGGCCAATGGCGGTTCGGATCTCGTCTACCTGCCGGACGGCGACAAGGAGATGGCGGGCAAGATCGTCAAAGCCCTGGCGGCCCAGGACTACGTGAGCGGTCTCTTCGTCGACCGCAAGCTCGGCACCTTCCCGGGCACGCTCTCGCTCGACGATGTCGCCCTTGAAGGCAGTGCCGTGACGCCGATGCCGGCGATCGCCGTCAACTTCAAGTCCTTCGACACGGTCTGCGGCCAGCCGGTCCGTTGCGGAGTCGAAGTGGCCGATACGGCGCTACAGCAAGGTCAGGGCATGCACGGCTCCTTCAGCCGAGCCGATACCTGGAACTTCATGGCGCTCGGCGGGCCCGACTTCAAAGCCGGCTTCGTCGACAGCGCACCGACCAGCAATGCCGACGTGGGCCGTACCATTGCGCATCTCCTCGACCTGCCGGTTTCGGACAAGGGCAAGCTCGTCGGGCGGGTGGTTTCGGAAGCGCTGCAGGGCGGCACGATGCCCGACGTCACGAGCCGGGTGATCACATCGGCCCCCGACGAGACGGGTCTGCGCACCGTCATCGACCTTCAGCAGGTCGGCGATGTCCGCTACTTCGACGCCGCCGGCTATCCCGGTCGGACGGTGGGATTGTCCTTGGACGCCACCGTTCAATAGGGCTCACCGGTCGTCGCTTCCCCACACCGAGGCGCGGAGCGGATGTCGTGAAAGGTTTTGACGGGCTTTCGAGCTCGTCCTAGCCTCCACCTGCGGTGGAACAAGCCTCAACGGCGACATCGCGCGAATCACCGTCCGCTTCGGGAGGAAGCTTTGAACAAAGCCATGACGGGCCTTGCGGCCCTCGCACTGTCGACGCTCGCGTGGGCCAATGCCGCCGAAGCGCAGAAGAAGTTCACCATCGCCCTGGTGCCCGGTCTCACGACGGACGCTTTCTACATCACGATGCGCAAGGGCGCCGAGGCGGCCGCGAAAGTGGTGGGGGTCGACCTCACGTTCCAGGGTGCGCCCGACTTCAATCCCGTCACGCAGAGCCCCGTTCTCGACGCCGTCATCGCGCGTCATCCGGATGCGATCCTGATCGCCCCGACAGACAAGACGCAGATGGTGCAGCCTCTGAAGAAGGCGGCCGACGCCGGCATTCCGGTCATCACCGTCGACACGTTCATCGGCACCGGCCATTACGGCACGGGGGCCGGCAATGCCGACTTCCCGCTCGCCTATATCGCCTCGGACAATGTGCTCGGTGGCCAGATGGCGGCCCGCGCGCTCGCCAAGGCGATCGGCGACAAGGGCAAGGTCTATGTCTCGAACATCAAGCCGGGTGTCTCGACCACCGACCAGCGGGAAGAGGGCTTCGTCAGCGAGCTCAAGTCTCATCCGGGCATTCAGATCCTGCAGACGCAGTTCAACGACGACGACGCCAACAAGGCCGCGTCACAGGTGCAGTCGGTCTATGCCCGGAATCCGGATCTGGCCGGCGTCTTCGGTGCCAACCTGTTCTCCGCCATCGGTGCCGCCAACGGGATCAAACAGGCGGGCTTGTCGGGCAAGGTGAAGGTGGTCGGCTTCGACGCTCCGGCCTCCGTGGTCCCCGACATCAAGTCGGGCCTCATCGATGCCGTCATCGCCCAGCACCCGGCCGAGATCGGCTATTACGGCGTGATCTCCGCCTATGCGCACCTCACGGGCCAGTCGATCCCGGTTCTGATCGGCACCGGCTTCACCGAGATGGACAAGTCGAACATCGACCAGCCGGACGTCGCGCGCTTCGTCTACCAGGATTGAGCCGCCCGATGCGGGCCGCCGCGATGCTCCGCCGAGGCTTTCGAGCCTATGGCGAAGCCCGGCGCGTGGCCCGTCCGACCTGATCTCCGGAGCCGCGACATGTTCGTTCAGACGGCGCGGTTGCGCGCCAATCGACACCCCTCAGGCCCGGCGCCTTGGATCCTACGTCTGGCGGCGCTTCGCGCCTGGCTGTTCCTGATCCTGTTGCTCGCCGTCTTCGAAACCTGGGCGCGCGTCAGCTACGGAACCAGCTTCGTTTTGTCGAGCTACAATGCCCAGTCGATCGCGATCTTCGCGGTCGCGCCGCTGCTTCTGGCGCTTGGCGAGACCTTCGTCATCATCGCAGGTGGCATCGACCTCTCGGTCGGCTTCGTCATGGGTCTCTCGGCCGTCATCGCGGCCGACGCCACCAATGCGGCCGGCACGGTCCTTCCCGGCTTCCCCGCCATGCTGGTGGGCATCGCGGCCGGTCTCGCGGCGGCTCTGGTGCCCGGCGCCGTCAATGGCTGGCTGATCTCGAAGCTGAAAGTGCCTCCCTTCATCGGCACCCTGGGGATGTTCGGCGTGGCCCGGGGGGCGGCTTTCCTGCTCGCCAACGGCACCACGGTGCCGGTCGCCAACGACTGGTTCGCATCGCTGGGCAACGGTCGGATCCTGGGCTTCCCCGTGGTGGTGATCGTGACGGTGGCCTTCGTGCTGCTGATGCACTACGGGCTCGGCCAAACGCGCTTTGGCCAACACACCTATGCGATCGGCGCCAGCGAGCAAGCGGCCATCCGAGCCGGCATCGGGGTCGGGCGGCATACGCGCAGGCTCTATCTCCTCTCCGCGCTCTGTGCGGGCCTCGGCGGGGTGCTCTATACGGCGCGCTTCACGGCCGGCGCCGCGCAGGCGGGGGAGCCGCTGCTGCTCGACTCGATCGCCGCCGTGGTCATCGGCGGCGCCAGCCTCTTCGGCGGCTCGGGCACGATCCTCGGCACGGTGGC
>JAYVMK010000239.1:0-2802 GCA_043758995.1 Lichenibacterium sp.
TTTTGTGTGTTTGAATGATTTTTAACGATTGAGGACTGTGATGCGCTGGTGTTCAGCCAGAGAAAAACCGATGTCCACGAGCCAGTCCGCCTTCTCGGCGATGAAAGATCTGCGCGCCGAAATCGATCAGCGCCTGGCGCAGATCGAGGATTATCGCGTGCTGCGCGCGCTCGATAAGGCGATCCTCGAGGTCCGGCTCGTCGCGACGGCTCCCGCCGACGTCAAGGCTCCGCCGCCTGTGGAGCCGTCTCAGGCGGATGCGAAAACCAATCCTGTCGGAGTGGCGCAGCAGGCGCTTAAGACCGGGGTCTCAGAGGTCTTCAGCTACCGGGTGCCGCAAGCATCCTGACGGCGCCGGCGAGGCACGGCGGGCCGATGTCATTCGGCATGTCGGGCGTCAGTCGGCCTTGACCCGTCTCTCTCGGCACGATCCACATAGAGGTTTGCCGCGACGCAGGAACTCGGCGCTTCCCCGCTGCTGTATTCACTCCCCTCTGGGGAGAAAATGGGGCGAAGTGCCGGATGAGGGGCTTTCGCGGCACCTCTGAAGCCCTCATCCGCCCTGGCGGGCACCTTCTCCCCGAAGCGGAGCAGGGCCCGAACCCTCGAAGGGTCGGGATGCCTGATTCCTGTAATCACAAGGGAGAGGGGCGCGCCACCTGATCCATCGAAGCTGCCAAATCGATTGCGCCAAAGGCTCGCAGGGCGAAGTCGTGCCCAGCGAGCCTTCGTGCCTCAGACCCGCGCGACAGCGGCTTTCTTGGCCGCCCGCCGGCGCTCGTGCAGCACGAACTCCGTGTAGCCGTTCGGCTGCGACCGTCCCTTGAAGACGAGGTCCGAGGCCGCCCGGAAGGCCTCGCCGTCGAAGCCGGGCGCCATGTCGCGATAGTCGGGATCGGCGGCGTTCTGGCGATCGACGATCGCGGCCATGCGACGCAGCGTCTCACGAACCTGCGCCTCGGTGACGATGCCGTGCTCCAGCCAATTGGCGACATGCTGGGACGAGATGCGCAGCGTCGCTCGATCTTCCATCAGGCCGACGTCGTGAATGTCGGGCACCTTGGAACAGCCGACCCCCATGTCGATCCAGCGCACCACATAGCCCAGGATGCCCTGCAAGTTGTTGTCGAGTTCCTGCTGGACGGCGTCGGGGGCCCAGTTCGACTCCGAGACCGGAATGGTCAGCAAGTCTTCCAACCGCGCCGGCGCACGGCTCTTCAACTCCTGCTGACGAGCCGCCACGTCGGTGTCGTGATAATGCATGGCGTGCAACGTCGCGGCGGTCGGCGACGGCACCCAGGCCGTGGTGGCGCCGCTCTGCGGATGGCCGCCCTTCTGCGCCAGCATGTCGGCCATTCGGTCCGGCGCCGCCCACATGCCCTTGCCGATCTGCGCCCGTCCCGGCAGGCCGAGCTTCAGCCCCACGTCGACGTTGTTGTTCTCGTAGGCCTTGATCCAGGAGGTCGCCTTCATGGCGTCCTTTCGGACCATGGGGCCGGCTTCCATGTCGGTGTGGATCTCGTCGCCGGTGCGATCGAGGAAACCCGTGTTTATGAAGACGACGCGGTCCTTCGCCGCCAGAATGGCATGAGCGAGATTGGCCGAGGTGCGGCGCTCCTCGTCCATGATGCCCATCTTGACGCTATTGGCGGCGATCCCGGCGAGTTGCTCGACGCGGGCGAAAAGATCGTTGGTCAGCGCCACTTCGTCGGGGCCGTGCATCTTCGGTTTGACGATATAGATCGAGCCGGCACGGCTGTTGCGCCTCGCCGCGAGGTCGGCTTTGGCGATCAGTACTGACACGGCCGCGTCGAGGAACCCCTCGGACGTCTCGGCTCCGTCGAGCGTCACGATGTCGGTATACATGTGATGGCCGACGTTGCGGATCAGCATCAGCGAACGACCCGCGACCGTGACGGGCGAGCCGTCGGGACCCGTATAGATGCGATCCGGGTTCATGCGGCGCGTGACGGTCCGGCCACCCTTTGAAATCTCGGCCGAGAGGGTGCCTTCCACCAGCCCCTGCCAGTTGCGGTAGAGTTCGGTCTTGTCGTCGGCATCGACGACGGCGACCGAATCTTCCATGTCCATGATGGTGGAGATGGCGGATTCGAGCACGACGTCGCTGAGCCCCGCGGCATCGGTCCGGCCCACCGTCGAGGCGCGGTCGAAGACGAGTTCAACGCCGAGGCCGTTGTGGCGCAGCAGCACGGTCTTGGGCTCGGCGGCGTCGCCCGTATAGCCCACGAAAGCGGCGGGCGAGGCAAGACCGACGGTGCGCCCATCCTGGAGACGGGCTTCGACGCGACCCGACACGATGCCGAGGCCGACGAGATCGGTGTAGGAGCCACCGGCGAGCGGCACGGCGGAATCGAGGAAAGCCTTGGCCCGGACGATGACGGCGGCGCCGCGTGCCTCGTTGTAGCCCTTGCTGGTGACCGCGATATCGCCTTCATGCGGGATCGCGTCGGTGCCATAGAGCGCGTCGTAGAGCGAACCCCAGCGGGCGTTGGCGGCATTCAGCGCGTAGCGGGCGTTCGACATCGGCACGACGAGCTGCGGGCCCGCCATGGTGGCGATCTCGGGGTCGACATCGCCGGTCGAGACGCTGCCCGTGGGTGCCTCCGGAAGGAGGTAGCCGATCTCGCGCAGGAAGCCGAGGTAGTGCGCCTGATCGTGCGGCTGACCGCGACGGGCCTTGTGATAGGCGTCGATCTGGCCCTGCAGCTCGTCCCGTCGCGCGAGCAGCGTGGCCAGGCGCGGCCCCAGGTCACGCAGCAGGGCGGCATAGCCCGACCAGAA
>JAYVMK010000240.1:0-21552 GCA_043758995.1 Lichenibacterium sp.
GCCGGCGGCGTTCAGCGCCGCGACGGTGTCGCCGCCGCCCGCCACGCTGACGAGTTTGCCGGCGAGCGTCAGGGCGGCCGCCTCCTGCGCCACCGCCACCGTGCCGGCGTCGAAGGGCTGCAGCTCGAAGGCGCCGAAGGGGCCGTTCCACACCAGCGTCTTGGCGCTCTCCAGCACGGCCTTCACGGCGACGATCGAACGCGGCCCGATGTCGAGGATCATGTCATCCGGCCCGACCATCTCGACCGAAACGGTTCGGGACGGCGCATGCGCCTTGAACTCGGAGGCCACGACGGTATCCACCGGCAGCACGACCCGGCAATCGCCGGCCTTGGCCAGGATGTCGCGCGCCGTGTCGAGAAGGTCATGCTCGCAGAGCGACTTGCCCACGGCCTTGCCCTGCGCCGCCAGGAAGGTGTTGGCCATGCCGCCGCCGATCACCAGCACGTCGACGCGCTTGACGAGGTTGCCGAGCAGTTCGAGCTTGGTCGACACTTTGGCGCCGCCGACCACCGCCACGACGGGGCGTTCCGGTAGTTCGAGGGCGCGGGCCAGGGCGGCGAGTTCGGCCTGCATGGTGCGTCCGGCATGTGAGGGCAGGCGCCGCGCCAATCCCTCGGTCGACGCATGGGCGCGATGGGCGGCCGAGAAGGCGTCGTTGACGAAGATGTCGCCGAGTTCGGCGAGCTGCGCCACGAAGGCGGCCTCGTTCTTCTCCTCGCCGGCGTGGAAGCGGGTGTTCTCCAGCAGCACCACGTCGCCGTCCTTCATTTGCCCGATGGCGGAATGGGCGATGTCGCCGACCGTGGCGGGCACGAAAGCGACGGGGCGGCCGAGCTCCTCGGCCAGGGCCGTGGCGACAGGCTTCAGCGAGTTCACCTCGTCGGGCCCGCCCTTGGGCCGGCCGAAATGCGCCAGCAGCACGACCCGCCCACCCTTGTCGCTGATCTCGCGGATCGTCGGGAGAATGCGGGCGATGCGGGTCCGGTCGGTGACGCGGCCGTTCTCGGTCGGCACGTTGAGGTCGACGCGGACGAGGACGCGTTGGCCGGCGAGGTTGGCCTCGTCGAGGGTGCGAAACTGGGTCAAGAGCGCTGCCTCTGCGGCAAAGATGCCAGACGCTCTCCTTCGCATGCCGAGCCGGCCCGCCTCAAGGGCGACGGAGTTGTGGTGGCGCGCTCCTGCCGCTACGTCCAGAGGGTCGCCGAGCCGCGACGTGGTCGGAGCCCTGGAATGCCCGGTTCGAGCGGAAATACACGCGCCTTCCTGTCGGGCGGCGGTGCCATGGGTGAGCGCATCCGCGCCTTCGACTGGGCGTCCTCGCCGCTCGGGGCGCCCGAGACCTGGCCCGAAGTGCTGCGCTCGGCCTTGCGCATCTGCCTCAGCTCCGCCTTTCCGACCGCCATCTACTGGGGGCCGGACCTCGTGCTGCTCTACAACGACAGCTGGGCGCCGATCCCGGTCGAGCGTCATCCCGCCTGTCTCGGCAGGCCGTGCCGCGAGGTCTGGTCCGACATCTGGGAGATCATCGCGCCTCAATTCGCTGCCGTGATGGAGACGGGCGAAGGCTATTCCGCCTTCGACCAGCTCTTGCCGATGACGCGCGACGGCGTCCCGCAGATGACCTACTGGGACTACAGTTTCACGCCTCTGATCGACGGGACAGGGCGTGTGCTCGGGGTGCTGAACCAGGGGATGGAGCGCACCGCCCAGGTGCTCGGCGACCGTCGCCAGCAGTTCCGCCTCGACCTCGAAGACACGCTACGCGACCTCTCCGGCCCCCAGGCCATCGTGGCTGCGGCCGCCATGGCGCTGGGCCGGCATCTCGACGTGAGCCGCGTCGGCTACGGTGAGATGCAGCCCGACGACACGACGATCGAACTCGTCTCGCCCTTCGTCCAGAACGTCGCCAGCATCGAGGGTGCCTTCCGTCTCGACGATTTCGGCCCCGAGGCCGTCGCCCGCCAGCGCCGCGGCGAGACCATGATCAGCGCCGACGTGACGGCGGAGGCGCTCTACGAGCCGGAGGCCTGGGCCGGCATCGACACGCGGGCCTTCGTGGCGGTGCCGCTGATCCGCGGGGAGCGGCTCCGGGCGCTCCTCTTCGTCCACCACAGCGCGCCGCATCGCTGGACGTCCGAAGAGATCGCCCTGATCGAGGCCGTGGCGGGGCGCATTTGGGATGCCGCCGAACGGGCGCGAGCCGAGGCGGCCCTGCGTGACAGCGAGGCCCATCTCACCGGTATCTTCCACCAGACCGGAGCGGGCTTTGCCGAGATCGACCGCGATGGGCGCTTCCTCGCCGTCAACGCGCGGTTCTGCTCCATGGCGGGGCGCGACCGCGAGGCCTTGCTGGCCTCTCGCATGGCCGACATCACCCATCCGGACGACATCGAGATGAGCTGGGTGGCTCTCCAAGGTGTCGTGACGAGCGGCGAGCCCGCCACGGTGGAGAAGCGCTTGCTGCGGCCGGACGGCTCCTCGATCTGGGTCGCCAACACCAAAAGCCTCATCGCGCCCGCTCTAGGGCGCAGCACGGTGCTGACCGTCTCGATCGACGTGACGGAACGCAAGCTCGCCGAACAGGCGCTGGCGGCGGCCAAGCTCGCCGCCGAGGAAGCGAACCTCGCCAAATCGACCTTTCTCGCCAACATGAGCCACGAGCTGCGCACGCCGCTCTCCGCCATCATCGGTTATTCCGAGATGATGCTGGAGGAGGTGGAGGACGGCGCCGAGGCGGCCGAACTCGCCGCCGACATGCGCAAGATCGAGTCGAACGCCCGCCACCTTCTCGGCCTGATCAACGACGTCCTCGATCTCTCCAAGGTCGAGAGCGGCAAGATGGAGGTCTATGCGGAAAGCTTCGATGCCGCTTCCATGGTGAAGGAGGTGGCCTCCGCGGTGCAGAGCCTCGTCGCCAAGAAGCGCAACCATCTCGAGGTCAGGCTCGACCCGAACCTCGGCGGGATGGACTCGGACCTCACCAAGATCCGCCAGATCCTGCTCAACCTGCTCTCCAACGCGGCGAAATTCACGGAGGATGGACGCATCACGCTGGCGGCCGAGCGCCGGGGTGGCGAGGGCGAGGGCCGCATCCTGTTCTCCGTGACGGACACCGGGGTCGGCATGACGGAGGAGCAGCTCGGGCGATTGTTCCAGCGCTTCACCCAGGCCGATTCCTCGACGACGCGTCGCTTCGGTGGCACGGGCCTCGGGCTCTCGCTGACCCGCGCCTTTGCCGACATGCTCGATGGCACGGTCTCGGTCGAGAGCGAACCCGGGCAGGGGACCACTTTCACGGTGTCGCTGCCCGACCGCTATGTGGCGCCCCCGACGGTGCTCGACGGCAGCGTCGAGACGCCCCTCTCTGCCGACGAAGGTCCGGCGCGGGACCTCGTGCTCGTCATCGACGATGATCAGGATCAGCGCGCCCTGATGACGCGGTTCCTGCATCGCGAAGGCTTCCGTGCCCGTACCGCCGCCGACGGCGAGGCCGGACTGGAACTCGCCCGGGCGCTGAAGCCGCGCGCCATCCTGCTCGACGTGATGATGCCCGGCACCGACGGCTGGTCGGTGCTCTCCGCGCTTAAGGCGGACCCCGAGCTGCGCGACATTCCGGTCGTCATGGTGACCTTTGTCGAACAGCGTAGCCTGGCCCAGGCGCTGGGAGCTGCCGATTACGTGCTGAAGCCCGTTCGCTGGGAGAGGTTCAAAGCCGTCATGGACCGGTTCCGCGTGCCGGAAGGCGGCGTCCTGCTGATCGACGACGACGAGGATACACGGTCCCGTATCCGGACGCTGCTGGAGCGCGACGGCTGGGCCGTGACCGAGGCCGCCGACGGGCGGGAGGGGCTCGAACGGTTCTCAACGGCCCGGCCCGGCGTGGTGCTGCTGGATCTCTCCATGCCGGTGATGGACGGTTTCGCCGTCCTGGCCGGATTACGGGCGCGGCCCGATGGCGCCGAGGTGCCTGTCGTGGTGCTGACCGCGATGGATCTGACGCGCGAAGACCGTGGACGGCTCGCCAGCGCCAGTCAGGTACTGAACAAGGGCGACGTCAGCCTGCGGACGCTGGCCGATCGCCTCCGCAGCCTGGCGGGGCGGGGCGACGGCTCGCCGGGCTAGGTGGGGTTGTAGCCCACCTGGCCCTCACGGCTTCACTCGGTCAGATCAGCTTCGCCATCGCGACCGCGGTGTCGGCCATGCGGTTCGAGAAGCCCCATTCGTTGTCGTACCAGCTCATCACGCGCACGAAGTCGCCGTCGATGACCTTGGTCTGATCGGTGTGGAAGATCGACGAATGTGGGTCGTGGTTGAAGTCGGACGACACGTTGGGCAGGTCGGTGAAGCCCAGAACGCCCTTCAACTCCTGCGAGGCGGCGCGGCGGATCGCGTCGTTGATCTCCTCGACCGTGGTGGCGCGCTTGGTCTTCACCTTGAGGTCGATGAGCGACACATTGGGGGTCGGGACGCGGATCGCCGAACCGTCCAGCTTGCCCTTCAGCTCCGGCAGCACGAGGCCGATGGCCTTGGCGGCGCCCGTCGAGGTCGGGATCGAGGACAGGGCAGCGGCACGGGCGCGGTAGAGATCCTTGTGCATCGTGTCGAGCGTCGGCTGATCGCCCGTGTAGGAGTGCACGGTCGTCATGAAGCCGTGCACGATGCCGATCGCGTCGTTCAGCACCTTGGCGACCGGCGCGAGGCAGTTCGTCGTGCAGGAGCCGTTCGACACGACGAGATGCTCGCCCGTCAGCTTGTCGTGGTTGACGCCATAGACCACCGTGAGATCGGCGCCGTCGGCCGGGGCCGAGACCAGGACGCGCTTGGCGCCGGCCTGAAGATGCAGCGCGGCCTTGTCCCGCGACGTGAAGATGCCCGTGCATTCCATGGCGATGTCGACGCCGAGCTCGCGATGAGGCAGCTGCGACGGATCCTTGATGGCGGTGACCCGGATGGGCCCGCGGCCGACGTCGATCGTATCGCCATCGACCGTCACGTTATGCGGGAAGCGGCCGTGCACGCTGTCGAAGCGCAGCAGGTGGGCATTGGTCTCGACCGGGCCGAGATCGTTGATGGAGACGACTTCGATGTCCTGGCGGCCCGACTCGATGATGGCGCGCAACACGTTGCGTCCGATGCGTCCGAACCCGTTGATGGCGACCTTCACGGCCATGGCGGCGATCTCCCCTTTAGCGTTTGCGGCTCAACACCTAATGTGCCGCGGCGAGAAAGGCGAGCGGTCCGGTGCCGTCCCGGCCGGCTATGCCGACGTCGCGTTGACCTCGCCGGCTTTCCCCGCCAGGGTTGCGAGAACGACTGGCCGGTGCTTCTGCCCCTGGAGAAACATGGACCTGCCCGACCGCTTGCAACGCGCCCTTCAGCGATTGAACGGCGCTCTCGACGCGCTCGATGCCGCGGCCGAGCGGCGCGCCGAGGCCGATGCGGCGCGGGCCGATGCCGACGCCGAATATGACGTCATGCAGGATGACCGGTCGCGGCTTGCCGTCGAACTCGATGCCGCGCTGGCGCATTCGCGCGCCCTCGACCGCACCCTCGATCAGGTCTCGGATCGGCTGGAGCAGGCCGAGGCCACGATGAACGGGATCCTGGCGGAAATTTCGGGCCGGGCCGGTTCCGCTCCCGGCCCGGCATGAGGACGCCATGGCTCAGGTGAACGTGAAGATCGCCGGTCGGGTCTATCGCATGGCCTGCGCCGATGGCGAGGAGGAGCACCTGACGGGGCTTGCGGCCCGGCTCGACGTGAAGATCGACGAGTTGCGCGGCAGTTTCGGCGAGATCGGCGACACCCGCATCACCGTCATGGCGGCCCTGACCATCGCCGACCAGCTCACCGAAGCGGAGCGGCGCATCGGGGCGCTCGAGTTGGAGAACGACCGGCTCCGCGGCGAGCAGGCCGGCTACGACGCCCAGACGGCGGCCCTGGCCGAATCCGTGGCGGCGGCTCTCGGCGAGGCTGCGGCCCGTATCGACCGCGTGGCGCGGGCGGTGGACGCCGTTCCACGAGGGTAGGATCGGACCCGCGCGTCAGCCCCCGAGCCGGACATCGTGTCGGCTTACCGCAGGAGGGCCGATAGCGTAGGCTCGTTAGTTCATTCAGCACCGGTCCGACGCCATGTCCCCCGCTACCGCCAATGCCTTCATCCTCGTCGCCATTGGGGCGGTCTTCGCCGTGCTGGTGGCCGGGATGGTCAATATGGTGCGGGGCGGCAGTTCCAGCACGTCGCAACGCCTGATGCGCTGGCGTGTCGGATTGCAGTTTCTGGCCATTCTGGTGGTGATGACCGTGCTGTATTTCAGGGGGTAGACGTTGGTTGTTCTCAATCGGATTTACACGCGGACGGGTGACGACGGAACGACGGCGCTGGGATCGGGCGAGCGGCGGCGCAAGTCTGACCTGCGCGTCTCCGCCTATGGCACGGTGGACGAATGCAATGCCGCGATCGGCTTGGCGCGGCTGACCGCGCTGCGGGAATCGCCGAAGCTCGACGCCATGCTGGGGCGCATCCAGAACGATCTTTTCGACCTCGGGGCCGACCTCGCCACGCCGCCCACCCCCGACGAGGTCGAGGGCGAGCGGCTCCGCATGGTGCAGGCCCAGGTGGATCGGCTGGAGCGCGAGATCGACGACCTCAATGGCGAACTGCAGCCGCTGCGCAGTTTCGTCCTGCCGGGCGGTACGCCCAGCGCCGCGGCGCTCCATCTCGCCCGCACGATCTGCCGCCGCGCCGAGCGGATGATGGTGGAACTCAAGGTCGACGCCGGCGAGACGGTCGGCGCGGCCGCGATCGGCTATGCCAATCGCCTCTCGGATTTCCTCTTCGTCGCGTCGCGCCACTGCAACCACCTCGCCGAGGGCGATGTGCTCTGGGTGCCGGGCAAGAATCGCTGAACGCTGCATGCGTAAACGACGCCAGTTTAGAACCGCTATCATGTTCTAGTCTGGCTCGTGTTGTTTCGAAGAGCTCCAATAGACTGAGCCTGTATTGACGCTGATGGGGGATCGTCGGAAAACGATCACATCAGCGGTGCCTGCACTCTGCGGCGCCGCGCCTGCACCCCGTTCCGTGCCGGAGAGGCCGCTATGATCCACGTCGCGCCGAGCCTATCGGCGAACCCCATCGACGCGCTTGCCCTGTCGGAGCGCTTCGTTCTCTGGAATTTCCGCGCTTGGGCCTGCTGCTGCCGAGGGCGGCGTCTGCCGGCCGAGCCCGTCGCATCGTCCTTCGCCAGGGTGGGGGCGCCGGGGGCCGCGACAGCCCTCGACATCGCCATGACGCGTCTCGCCCTCGCGACGGCGCGACCCCTCGCGGTCTCCTGCCCGCCGCATCCCGGCCTGTCCGACGACGAGCGGCGCCTCGTCGCCGCAACGGCAGCGGCGCAACGCCACGATCGCGGCGAAATCGCCCGGCTCTTCGTCGACCTTCTGCCGGCCCCCGCCGTCGCCCTCGTGTCTCGGGCGCTGGTCGATCTCGGCGGAGCCCTCGCCATGGTGGGCATCCTGTTGCCGCAGCCCGGGCCGGAGGCGGCGGTGGCGTTCCCGGACGATTGGCCGGCGTCCACCCCCGCGACTCTACACTGAGCCGCGGAATGACGCACCATCCTTCCCGGATCTGCCCGGCCACGATCACGGCGAACCCGTCGGGCTGCCCCGAGGCGCCGGCCTGCGGCGCCGACCCCGGCACCCTGATGCCGCGCCACGGGCCCGAGCGCGCCGTCATGCTGGCGCTCCGCTATGTCGCGGCGGCCGCCGACACGGGCGATGCCGCCTGCTGGGATGCGGCGCTCGACGGGGCAGAGGCGGCTTACGGCCCTCGCGACGGCGCTCTCCTGGTGGCGCGAGCAGCGGCGTTGCTGCGCGCGGGGCGGCGCGAGGGAACCACCCTTCGCTTTCTCCCGCCACCCTGCCGCCGTCTCTCCGGCGACGAGGCCGATCTCCTCGGCGCGCTGCGGGCGCGTCTGCAAGGCTTCGACGCTCTCTCCGACGCCCCGCTGTCGGCGGGACTGCGCGCCGCCCTGTCCGACCTCGTGGCGCCTCTCGCTTCCGCCTGTCCCGTCTCGCCAGGTTCGGCGCGCCCCATCCCGACCGTGCCCGTGCATTCGCTAGTTTAGTCCGGTTCCAAACTGCAGACTGGATCGGTTCTCAACTGCACTCCTTCCAGTTTTCATCACTTCTAAGTTGCGCCCGTGCTGTTCGATTCGGCTTGAACGGAGGGCGGGGCAGGCCTAATCCGACGCCTATTGTGCCCGAGAGTGCCCTCATCGTTCGTGATGGGTCGCTCCGCCGCTGAAGCCTTCCAGGAGACGGAATGGTGTTGGTCGCCTATCTCATCATGCTGCGCGAGGGAATCGAGGCGGCGCTGATCGTCGGTATTGTGGCGGCCTTTCTCAAGCAGACGGGCCGCGCGCGGTTCATGCCGGCGGTCTGGACCGGGGTCATTCTCGCGATGGCAATCTGCCTCGCGCTCGGCTTCGCCATGAACGCCGCCCAGGCCGAGTTTCCGCAAAAGCAGCAGGAGGCCTTCGAGGGCGTGGTGGCCCTGGTCGCCGTCGGCGTGCTCACATCCATGGTGTTCTGGATGAAGAAGGCGGCCAAGAACATCCGGGTCGAGATCCAGGGTTCCGTCGAGGCCGCCCTTTCGCGCCACGCCGGGGCCGGCCTCGGCCTCGTCTTGATGGCCTTCCTGGCTGTCGGCCGCGAAGGGCTTGAATCCGTCTTCTTTCTCCTCGCCACGTTCCAGCAGGATCTCGGCTGGGGGCCGCCGGTCGGAGCGCTGCTCGGCGTCCTGTCGGCCGTGGTCTTCGGCGCCGCCATCACCTATGGCGGCTACAGGCTCGACCTGCGCCGCTTCTTTCGCTGGACCAGCGGCCTCATCGTCTTCGTGGCGGCAGGTCTGCTCGCCTCGGCGCTGCGCGCCTTTCACGAGGCCGGATTGTGGAACGGGCTCCAGGGCCGGACCTTCGATCTCTCGGCGGTCCTGCCCGAGGACGGCACGCTGGGGACGCTGCTATCCGGCCTCTTCGGCTACCACGAGGCCCCGACGGTGGGCGAGGTCGCGGTCTATCTCGCCTTCCTCATCCCCGCTTTGTGGCTCCTCTTCGCTCCGAGCCGGCCCCGCATCGCGGCGGCGCGCCCCGCCTGACATTCACCATCGCGTTTTAAAGGATCCGATCGCATGACCATCGTCGCCGCCCGTCTCACCGTCAGCCTCGCGGCCCTTTGCGCCGCCGGTGCTGTCTCGGCCGCGCGCGCCGCCGATGCGGGCGCGGAGCCGATCGCCGTGATGATCTCCGACGCGGGCTGCGAGCCTGCTTCGGTCGCGGTCGTGCCCGGCAAGTCGGTGTTCAAGATCAAGAATGCCTCGAAGCGGGCCGTGGAATGGGAGATCCTCAAGGGCACCGATGTCGTCGAGGAGCGCGAGAACATCATCCCGGGCTTCACCCAGACGCTGACCGCCACGCTCGATGCCGGTGACTACCAGATGACCTGCGGGCTCTTGTCGAACCCCAAGGGCGTCCTGAAGGTCGCCGTCATCGAGGGGCAGGCCGGTGTCAAGTCCGCTGCAGTCTCGCCGATGGATCTCGTCGGGCCGCTGGCGGAGTACAAGGTCTACGTGACCCGGGAGGTCGACGCGCTGGTGACATCTACCAAGGCCTTCACCGACG
Organism: Lichenibacterium sp.; assembly: GCA_043758995.1. Taxonomy (GTDB): domain Bacteria; phylum Pseudomonadota; class Alphaproteobacteria; order Rhizobiales; family Beijerinckiaceae; genus Lichenihabitans. Next base: position 9,685 of record JAYVMK010000240.1, read on the forward strand.
CCATCAAGGCCGGAAAGGTCGAGGAGGCGCAGAAGCTCTATGCGCCCGCTCACGAGCATTACGAGCGCATCGAGCCCATCGCCGAATTGTTCAACGACCTCGACGGGTCGATGGACAGCCGCGAGGACGACTTCGAGAAGAAGGCCGAGGACCCCGGCTTCACCGGGTTCCACCGGCTGGAGAAGGGCCTCTTCGCCGACCATTCGACCGCCGGCCTCGCCCCCTTCGCCGACAAGCTGACGGCCGACACGGCGGAACTGCAGAAGCGCCTTTCGGGCCTCACCATCACGCCGAAGAGCATGGTGGGTGGCGCCGCCGAACTCATCGAGGAGGTCGCCTCGAAGAAGATCTCCGGTGAGGAGGACCGCTACAGCCGCACCGATCTCGTCGACTTCCAGGCCAATGTCGACGGGGCTCAGAAGATCGTGGCGCTGCTCGATCCGCTGATGCAGAAGCACGATCCGGCCCTGGTCACGCGCGTCAAGGCCAATTTCGGCAAGGTCGATGCCGTGTTGGGCAAGTATAAGATTGCCCAGGGCTTCGAATCCTACGACAAGCTCGCCCCCGAGGATCGCAACAGGCTGAAGGGTCCCGTCACGGCGCTGGCCGAGGACCTGTCGACCTTGCGCGGCAAGCTCGGCATCGATTGAGGCAGAGCATGACGGACCGCACCAGCAAGCCCGGACGCTGCCCTTTCGGGGCGGCGAGCCTCACGCCGCCGAGCGATGCGCCGGCCAGCCCCGGTCGACGCAGCCTGCTCGGCTGGATGGGCCTTGCGGGTGCGGCCGGCCTTGCTCCGACGGCGGCATTTGCGGCGACGGCGCAGGACGAGCGCCGCGCTCGTCCCCAGGCCGACGGCACCACGGAGCGCCTGCCTTTCTACGGTCCGCATCAGTCCGGCATCGTGACCCCCCAGCCTGCCGCCGCCCTCGTGGCGGCTTTCGACGTCATGGCCGAGACGCGCGGGGATCTCGCCACGCTGATGCAGCGGCTCACGGTCCGCACCGCAGCCCTGATGGCGGGCGAGTTGCCGGCCCCGACAGACAGTCAACTGCCGCCGCCCGACAGCGGGCTGTTGGGTCCGCAGGGCATGTCCGACGGCCTGTCGATGACGATCGCCTTCGGGGCATCGCTCTTCGACGCCCGGTTCGGCCTTGCGACCCAGCGCCCGAAGCGGCTCGTCGCCATGACGGCCTTTCCCAACGATGCGCTCGACCATGGTTGCTGCCACGGCGACCTGCTGATCCAGTTCAATGCCAATACGGCCGAGACCAACATCCATGCCCTGCGGGCCTTGCTGAAGGACTTCCCCGACGGGCTGGCCCTTCGGTGGAAGCAGGACGGTTTCCTGCCGCCCCATACGATCAAGACCCAGGGGCGCGACACGGCTCGCAACCTGCTCGGCTTCAAGGACGGCACCGCCAACCTCGACGCGCAGGACCAGCCCCTGATGGAGCGCATCGTCTGGGTCGACGAGGGCTCCGACGAGCCGGCCTGGGCGCGTGGCGGCACCTATCATGTGGTCCGCGTCATCCGCACCCTGGTCGAGCGCTGGGATCGCACGCCGCTGCGCGAGCAGGAGACCATCATCGGCCGCGACAAGGCCGAGGGCGCGCCGCTCGGCTTTGCGCGCGAGCACGATCTGCCCGATTACGCCGCCGATCCCGCCGGCCTCGGCGTGCCGCTCGACTCCCACATCCGCCGCGCCAACCCGCGTGACGCCGCTTCGGCCGACAGCCTCATCCTGCGCCGCGCCTACAATTACTCGAATGGGCTCACCAAGGCGGGGCAGCTCGACATGGGCCTGCTCTTCGCCTCGTTCCAGTCGGATCTCGACCGGGGCTTCGTGGCGGTCCAGAAGCGCCTCAACGGCGAACCTCTGGAAGAATATATCAAGCCGGTCGGCGGCGGTTATTACTTCGCGCTGCCGGGTGTCTCGGGCCCGCGCGACTATTTCGGCAAGGCTCTGCTCGAAACCAACGCCTGAGCCCGCGGGAGACGGCGCTCACCGCGTCGGCCCAATGCTTGCAGATGCCTCCCTTGGCGTCGACGTGGCTCGCATGCGTCGTGGCCCCGGCGGCTCCAGTCGCTTCTGGTTCGGGAAAGCGCCTCGATTGACTCGGGCGCGGTTCCAGAAGAGACACCGCGCAGCCCGCGACGAGTGGCGCACGACTTGCGTCCCGATCGCGGCGTCAGATCGGGACGGCGTTCATGGACGACCTGAAGCATCTCGCCCTCGGTCCTGCCGAAAACCGTCTCTCACGGCGCGATCTCATGGGACAGGTCCTCGCGCTCGGGATCGCTGGTCCGGCGCTGTCCGGCCTCCTCTCTACGGCGGCGCTGGCCGCTGATGACAAGCCGAAGAGCGGTGGCACGCTGAGGCTCGGTTTGGGCGGCGGCTCGACGACCGACAGCCTTGATCCCCGGTCCTGGAACGACTCGGTGATGATCGACGTCGGCTTCTCCATCTTCAACTGTCTCGTCGAGAACGGCCCCGACAACCGTCCCCTGCCGGAACTCGCCAGCGCCTGGGAGTCGAGCGACGGGGCCAGGACGTGGCGCTTTACCTTGCGCAAGGGCGTGCATTTCCACAATGGCAAGGAATTCGACGCCGACGACGTCGTCTATTCGCTGAACTTGCATATCGGAACGGCGGCCTCGGGCGCGGCCGGCGTCATGAAGCCCGTGACTGGCGTGTCGAAGGTGGACGGCTCGACGGTTCAGGTCACGCTCGCGGCCGGCAATGCCGACTTCCCCATCGTCCTCAGCGACTACCATCTGATGATAGTGCCGAACGGCTTCACCGATTGGGCGAAGCCCGTCGGCACTGGCGCCTTCACGGTCGATAGCTTCGATCCGGGCGTTCGGATCGCCCTCAAGAAGGCGGGTTCCTATTGGAAACCCGACCGGGGCTACCTCGACGCCGTCGAGGTCACTGTGATCAACGACACCAGCACCCGTATGAACGCGCTGATCTCGGGCCAGGTCGACGCCATCAACCGCGCCGATCCCAAGACAGTGTCGCGCATCGAGAAAAGCCCGACCCTCGAAATCGTCCGGGCGGCTGGCGGCTGGTATCCCGTCATGGCCATGATGAATGACCGGGACCCTTACACCAGTCTCGACCTGCGCCAGGCCCTGAAGTTCGCGGTCGACCGCGAGCAGATGATCAAGACGCTGTTCTCGGGTTACGGCGCGCTCGGCAACGACAATCCAATTCCGCGCAGCGATCCTTATTTCAACAGCGAGCTTACTCAGCTGCAATACGATCCCGACAAGGCCCGCTTCCACTTCAAGAAGGCGGGTCTCTCGAACCCCAAGATCGTGCTGCAGACGTCGGATGCCGCCTTCAACGGCGCCGTCGACATGGCGACGCTGCTGCAGACCACGGCCTCCAAATGCGACATTCCGGTCGAGGTCAAGAAGGAGCTGGCCGACAATTACTTCTCCAATGTTTGGCTGAAAGGGTCTTTCGTGGCCAGCTACTGGGGCGGGCGGCCCTCGGCCACGCAGATGCTGGAGATCGCCTACAAGAGTTCGGCGCCCTGGAACGAGTCCCACTGGACCGATCCGAACTTCGATCAATTGCTGGCCCAAGCTCAGGCCGAAACCGACGAAGGCAAGCGCCGCCGGCTGATCTGGGACATGCAGGCGATGCTCACCGACCAGAGCGGCACGCTGATCCCCTGTTTCCGCGACTGGCTCGACGCCCATCACCGCAAGGTGGGAGGCCATACGCCCCACTCGGGCTTCGATATGGACAACGGCCGCATTGCCGAAAAAGCCTGGTTCAAGGCCTGAACCAGGCTTCGGCCGAGGGCCTGGACTCTCGCGGGGTCCGGATCTCGCGTCGCTGATGCGCGCGTGGCCCCTCGCTTGCGCCGGCTCCGCCACCGCCTTAAGTCTCGGCGACGCGAAGACACCCGCTCCCGGAGCAAAGCCCAGCATGTCGATGTCCTCCGGCTCCGCCGCCGATTATCTCGTCGACCGTCGGCGCATCCGCCGCAAGCTGACGTTCTGGCGCGTCGCCGCGGGCCTCGTCGTGGTGATTGCCATCGTGGCGGTGGGCGCCCGGGGCCGGACGAGTTTCGTCGACCACGTCACGCCCCATATCGCCCGCGTCAAGATCGGCGGTCTGATCACGGGCGATGACGAGACCCTGCGCATCCTGCACGACGTCGAGACATCGCAGGCGTCCGCCCTGATCCTGCAGATCGAGAGCCCCGGCGGCACGACCGTTGGCTCGGAACGCGTCTACGACGCTATTCGTAAGGTGGCCGCCAAGAAGCCCGTCGTCGCCACGGTCGACACGCTGGCGGCCTCGGGCGCCTATATCGCGGCGCTGGGAGCCGACCACATCGTGGCCTACGGCAATTCGCTCGTCGGCTCCATCGGTGTGCTGTTCCAGTTCCCCAACGTGTCGGGCCTGCTCGACAAGGTCGGCGTCAAGGTCGAAGAGGTGAAGTCGGCGCCCCTCAAGGCGGCGCCGAACGGGCTCGAGCCCACCAGCGACGCGGCTCGTGCCGCCCTGGCTTCGCTCGTGTCGGACAGCTTCGACTGGTTCAAGGGGCTGGTGAAAACTCGCCGCAACATGAGCGACGCCGAATTGGCCGCCGTCGTGGACGGACGCGTCTTCACCGGCCGTCAGGGCCTGCCGCTGAAGCTCATCGACGAACTCGGGACCGAGGAGACTGCGGTGGCTTGGCTCGAGAACGATCGACACGTCGGCCACGGCCTGCCGATCCGGGACTACAAGCCCAAGGGTCGTACGGGCGTCTTGGGGCTCTTCAGCTCGGCTGCCGTGGCGGCCAATGCGCTCGGCTTTCCGGAAGCCGGCCGGTTGGCGTCCGCCTTGGCGACCGTCGCCGACCAGCCTCGTCTTGACGGTCTCATGGCCGTTTGGCAGGGTACGACAGGCGAGTGAAGGGTTTCCGGGCAGGCCGGCCGGCACCCCGCACGATGGCGCGGGGGTGGGGGCGCAGGTGATCAAGTCGGAATTGGTCCAGCGGATCGCCGAGAAGAATCCGCACCTTTATCAAAGAGATATCGAGAAGGTGGTCAACGCCGTCCTGGACGGGATCACCAGCGCGCTCGAGCGCGGAGACCGCGTGGAGCTACGCGGATTCGGCGCTTTCTCGGTCAAGCGACGCGATGCTCGTCTGGGCCGCAATCCTCGCACCGGCGACCATGTCGCGGTCGTCGAAAAGGCCGTTCCCTTCTTCAAGACCGGGAAGGAGATGCGCGAGCGTCTGAACCCCGGCGGCGAGGATACGGCGCCCAGCTCCGAACGGGCCGCCGAGTCGCCGAAGAAGCGTCTCAGGGCCTGACTGTCCCAGCCGAGTCGCCGAATGCTGGTATGCCGTGCATGACGGGACGGATCATGCGACACCGGGCAAGCATTGAAGGCTCGCGCCTCCGAGGGTGCTTCCGGGAAGAGGAGATGAATGTGAAGACCTTTTTGAAGGCCATCGTGCTGGTGCCGATCGCCATCCTGGCGATTGCTTTCGCGGTCGCCAACCGTCAGGTCATCGCGATCTCCTTCGATCCGTTTTCCTCCGGTGATCCCGTCTTCGTTCTGGCAGCACCGCTGTTCCTGCTGGTGTTCCTGTTGCTTGCCGTCGGCGTCCTGATCGGCGGCGTGGCGAGTTGGCTCGGCCAGGGTCGCTATCGCACGGCCGCTCGCCGATCCAGCCTCGAGGCCCGTGAGGCGCAGGCGGAGAATGCCCGGCTCCGGACGGAACTCGACATCCAGTCGCGCCAGAACCGGGAAGAGGCGCGCCTCGCCGGTACGGCCCCGACCCCTTTGCCGGCCCTGGAACTGCACCACGCCAACTAGCCCGATCTCGGCGAGCGAAGCTTGCAAGGCCCTGGAGAACGCCCCATGAGGATCGTCAGGGCCGATGACCTCGATCGTCTGCTGACGTTCCCGGCCCTGGTCGAAACCCTGCGGAGCGCTTTCCGGGGCGGGTTTACGGCACCCACCCGGCATCACCATCATGTCGGTTCCCACGAAGGCCCTGGTGCCATCCACCTCCTGATGCCGGCCTGGTCTGCCGGGGCGCCGGCCGCCGGAGCCTATGTGGGCACCAAGATCGTCGACGTCTTTCCCGACAACGGCCGGCTCGGCCTTCCCGCGGTGATGGGTGTCTATGTGCTGCAGTCGGGCGAGACCGGCGCGCCGCTGGCGGTCCTCGACGGAACACGGCTCACCCATTGGCGCACCGCCGCCGTCTCGGCGCTCGGCGCCGACATCCTGGCCCGGCCCGAGGCGTCCCGGCTGCTGGTCGTCGGCGCTGGCGCCCTGGCACCCTTCCTAGCGCGGGCGCATGCGAGCGTGCGTCCTCCGTCGCACGTCGCCGTATGGAACCACCGGCCCGCCGGAGCCGAGCGCCTCGCAGAGTCCTTGCGCGCCAGCGGGCTGCCGGCCGTGGCGGTGACGGATCTCGAGGCCGCCGTCCGCGCAGCCGATACGGTGGCTTGCGCGACGTTGTCGACCGTGCCGCTGGTCGAAGGCGCCTGGCTCCGGCCCGGACAGCATATCGACCTCGTCGGCGCCTTCACCATGGCGATGCGGGAAGCCGACGACGAGGCGCTCCGCCGCGCCCGGGTGGCCGTCGACACGCCGGCGAGCTTGAGTGAAGGCGGCGATGTCGCCATCGCGATCCGTGACGGGGTGCTGCAGCCGTCCGACATTCTCGACCTTGGTTCCCTGTGTCGGGGCGAGGTCCGGGGTCGGCTCGGCCCGCACGACATCACACTGTTCAAGCCCGTCGGGACTGCCGTCGCGGACCTCGCCACTGCCATCCTGGCCTGGGAGGCGGTCCCGCGGGCTGAGACGCCGGATGGCGCAGAAGGAGGGTAGGATGGCGACACGCGGCTTTTCGGGACGGCCTCCCTCTGCGGAGACGCGCGCCCGCCTGCCGCCGGGCCAGCACGAGGTGAAGGATTTTCCGATCCTGCAGATCGGCCCGACGCCGCGCATCGACATGACCCGATGGCGCTTCGTGCTCTACGACCGTGCCCGGCCCGTGAAGAGCTGGAGCTGGGAGCAATTCGACGCGTTGCCCAAGACGAAGTGGCGCGGCGACATCCACTGCGTCACGACCTGGTCGAAGTTAGACACTGTGTGGGACGGCGTGACGGTCGACGACCTTCTGGCTGATGCCACGCACGGCGAGCCGCCGACGCCCCATGCGCTGGCGGTGTCCTTCGACGATTATTCCACCAACGTGCCGACGGCTGATCTTCTCGGCGGCAAGGCCCTGATCGCCACCCGCTATGCCGGGCAGCCGATCACGCCGGACCACGGCGGCCCGGCCCGGCTCCTCGTGCCGCATCTCTACTTCTGGAAAAGCGCCAAATGGCTCCGCGCGCTTCGCTTCACCGACCAAGACGAGGCCGGCTTCTGGGAGATGAACGGCTATCATATGCGCGGCGACCCGTGGCGCGAGGAGCGCTTTCGCGGCGACTGACCCGGGATCTTAAAGGGCCTTCGGCTCTTTGGCGGGCTTCACGGCGGGGCACTGAGAGTGTTTATGTTCCTTATTTGTTCTTGACTTGGGCGTCTGATCAGGACTAGATAGGTCCACTGCAGCATTGCGGTTCGGCCCGGGACGTTTCGTCCGCGGGCCTTTTTCATGCGCGCTCGCCCTCTCCGCTCATTCCCGCGCAGGCGGGGATCCAGCGCAATGACGTCGGCCGCAGGCCGTCCAATTCCCTCATCCGCCTAGACGGACGGCCTTTGGCCGGCTTCCGACGCTGGGTTCCCGCCTGCGCGGGAACGAGCGGGTGATCCCTCACGCCCTCCCATCCGCGAGCTTTCGCCATGCCGCTTTCGTTCAGCGCGGGTGTGCGCGACAGCCTGTCGAACCTCGCGGCCTCGCTGGGCGTCGGCCGCGACAAGGCCACCCACGACGCCTTCGGGCTCCGCAGCCTCGAGCGGGCCCAGATCGAGGCAATGTACCGCGGCGACTGGCTGGCCAGGAAGACGGTCGACATCGTCCCCTACGACAGCATCCGGGCCTGGCGCGCCTGGTCGGGTCACCGCGCCGATGTCGACCGGATGGAGGCCGCCGAGCGGCGGCTCGGCCTGCGCAAGGCCATCCAGCGCGCCATGGTGCTGGGCCGCCTCTACGGCGGCGGGGCCATCCTGATCGGCACCGGCGAGACCGATCCCGCCGCCCTGGCCCAGCCGCTTGACGAGCGCCTGCCGCGCGGCGGTTTGAAGTTCCTGCACGTCGTCAGCCGCTGGCAGCTCGGCGTCGCGGCGCTCGACAACGACCCCCTGAGCCAATGGGTTGGCGAGCCGGCGCTCTACGAGCTCTCGGCCCCCGGCCGTGCGCCGCTCGGCCTCCACCCGTCGCGCGTGGTGCGCTTCCTCGGTCATCCGCTGCCCGACCCGACGCTGTCGCCGACGTTCTGGTCCGACTCCGTCCTGCAGGTGCTCTACGACGCCGTCCACGCGGTGGCGCTGACGACAGCGGGTGCGACCAGCCTCATGCACGAGGCCAAGGTCGACATCGTCACGGTGCCGAACCTGTCGGAGCACCTGTCCTCCGCCGAGACCACCCAGCAGCTCTCGGCCCGCTTCGCCTACGCGGCGGCGATGAAGTCGATCAACAACCTACTCTTGCTGGGCGACGGCGAGACCTGGTCGCGGCAGTCGGTCGACTTCGGCGGCCTGCCCGAGATGGTGCGGACCTTCCTGCAGGTGGCGGCGGGAGCGGCCGACATCCCGGTCACACGGCTTCTCGGCCAGTCGCCCGCAGGCCTGTCGGCCACAGGCAACCTCGGCGAGGTGAAGCGCGAGGGGCTGGCCTTCACGGCCGAACTGCGCTCGATGGCGCATCGGCTGAACCAGACGATCGGCTCGACCTATTCGCGCAGCTGCGAAGCGCAACTCGGCGACGCGCGCTGCAAGGTGGATTTGAGCCAAGCGACGCTGCGCAGCGCCTTTTCGGCATCGACCGGCACGGCGGCCCGGGTGATCGCCGCGGCGGGACTGTCCGGTTTCGCCTCGGACTGGTTCACGGCGGGAACGCTGACCTTCTCGACGGGCGCCAATGCGGCAATCCCCTTCGAGGTGAAATCGCACCGCCGCACCAGCGGCATCGACCAGCTGGAACTATGGCTGCCGCCGCCGTTCCCGATTGCGACCGGCGACACCGGTACCGTCATAGCGGGCTGCCGCAAGACCCTCGCAATCTGCAAATCGAAGTTCGACAACGTCGCCAACTTCCGCGGCTTCCCGCATATCCCCGGCACGGATGCGGTGACCCGTTACGGCGTGCAGGGCGCACTGGATACGACGGGCGGCTCGCTGTTCGGGAGCAACGGATGAGACCGACGCCCGATGAGGTCATCGCCGCGGCGCGGCGCTACATCGGCACGCCCTACCATCATCAGGCGGCGCTCGCCGGCGCGGGCTGCGACTGCCTCGGGCTGATCCGTGGCGTGTGGCGCGACCTCTATGGCGCCGAGCCCGAGACGCCCCCGCCCTACACGCCCGACTGGAAGGAATCAGGCACCGCCGAGCCGATGCTCGATGCGGCGCGGCGGCATCTCGTCGATCTGGGTGTCGCCGCGGCGGGGCCGGGCAACGTGGTGCTGTTCCGTCTTCGGCCGGGAGCGATCGTCAAACATGCCGCGATCCTCGGCGAGGGCGGCCGCATGATCCACGCCGTATCGCGTGACCGCGTCCGCGAGGTCACGATGGGGGCATGGTGGAGGCGCAGGGTCGCGGCGGGATTCGGGTGGCCGGACGGGCCTCTTCGCCACCCGGAGTGAATTCTCTCTGTATCGACAAGACTCGAGTCGCAGCGGTCTCGGCATCAGCGGTCAGCGGAGCCGTTCCTTGAGGACGGATCGCCGATGTGCTACTCGGGTTCTGCCATATGGCCGAAACTAACGCGCCTTGTGGCGGAGATCGACGATGGTCGAGGCAGGAGTTCACTGGGCTCAGCAGGATCCAGCAACCGGCGCGGTCGACCCGGATACTGTCGCCGTCAAGGCTCTGACTCGGATTTTGCGGGCCTGGAAACTGGGCGGCGATCGGTCGGCGAAGTTGGCGGGGGTCTCGGGGCGCACCTGGGCCCGCATGCAGGCCGGAACTTGGGCCGGGACTTTGAGCCAGGACCAAACCCTGCGCGCCAGCGCCCTCGTTGGGCTCTACAAAGGCCTTCACCTCTACTTCGGCTCCGACCTGGCCGATACCTGGGTATCGCTTGCCAACCGCGGGCCGTTGTTTCGGGGGAGCGCACCCGCGGACTTCATGGTGACCGGCGGCCTTCCGGCGTTAATCAGCACGCGTGACTACGTCGATGCCATTCGCGGCGGCCTGTGACGGTCCCGGTTTCGGAGATCGCGCAGCAGCGCACTGTGCGGCTGATCCCGACGGCTCACTACAAACCTCCTGTCCTTCGTGCGTTGATCGATACGGAAGAGGAGGCCGAAGAATTGGCGAGGCTGGAAAGTCTCACCAATCGGCGCCTGTCCAGACCTGCTCCCTATACTGGCATCGCTCCCGGTTGGGGCCGGACGTTCATCTCGGCCGCGTTCAGCTACTGCCGAAGGGGCGGAAACCGGTTCAACGATGAGACCCGCGGGGCCTGGTACGCCGGGTTCGACGATCGTACATCGCTGAACGAAGTCGCGTTCCATCGAACAAGAGAGTTGGCCTTCATCGACCATTTCTTCGACGACGTGCAGTATCGAGCGTTCCACGCCTCCTTCATCGGCAGGTTCCACGACATCAGGGGACTCTCTCCGGCGCCGAGTTGTCTCGATCCGGACGTAGCGGTCGGACACCCCGAGGGGCAGACGCTGGCCGCCAGCCTGATCGACATCGGGTCGCGGGGATTGATCTATCCTTCGGTGCGAAACCCGGGCGGCACATGCCTCGTGGCCTTCGAGGACAATGCCGTCCAGGACGTTACGCCGGGAGCTTGCTGGAGACTGGTCTGGAACGGCACGGCAAATTGGACCGCGACGGCCGTCTGAACGAGCCGGAACGCAGGCCCTAACGCGTTCAGGGCTGTCGAGAACGTCCGGACGGCCTGCATCGATCGTCCGACCTCGAAGCTTGGGTGCCGGCGCAGCGGCAGCTCATGGCCTGCGGCGTCCCCGCTTTCGTGCTCCTGACGGCCGGTCGGCCGCCTCATGCGCTGACCTTCCCACACACACACCGGATCCGCCCATGGCCACGCTCGTCCTCCGTTCGGCCGGCGCGGCGCTGGGTACGGCGATCGGTGGCCCGGTCGGCGGGATCGTCGGTGGGGCGCTCGGGGCCGTCGGCGGCGCGGTGGTCGACAATCTCCTCGCCAATGCCCTGACGTCGCGCCGCAACCGCGCCCCGCAGCTCGACACGCTCGCCATCACGCATGCCGAGGAGGGCGCGCCGGTCCGGAAACTCTGGGGACGGATGCGGGTCGGCGGCAATGTCATCTGGTGCACGCAGTTCCAGGCCGTCACCTCGAGCCAGAAGTCGACCAGCGCGTCCGGCAAGGGCTTCGGCTCTTCCACCAAGGTCACGAATTTCGAGCTCTCCTTCGCGGTCGCGTTCTGCGAGGGGTGCGACGACGTCAGCCTCGGCCGCGTCTGGGCCGACGGCAACGAGCTCGATCTCAGCCAGTATGGCATCAACTTCTACAACGGATCCGAGAGCCAGGGGCCGGATGGCGCCATCGAGGCGGTCGAGGGTGTCGGCGCCGTGCCGGCCTATCGCGGCCTCTGCTACCTCGTCTTCAACCTCATGCCGCTCGTCGATTTCGGCAATCGCATGCCGCAGATCACCGCCGAGATCATCCGCCGTCCGCCCATTCCCGACCCCGACGACATCACCCACACGCTGAAGGCCGTCTGCATGCTGCC
>JAYVMK010000241.1:0-2652 GCA_043758995.1 Lichenibacterium sp.
ACCCCCATCGAATAACCGACCGACGGCGTTCCGCGCCGATCGAACCCGCACGCGCCCGGCATCCAACGACGCGCTCAACAGGCCGAGTCCGCGCCCCGGTGAATAGGATCGGCTAGGTCGTCGATGGTGGGCACGAGCTTAGTGACAATGAGCTCGGCCTTGCTGAATCCCTATCCGGCGCTTCGGATAGGTTGGGCACAAGATAGGTCGGGCACGAAAGAGGAGATGCGAGCTATGCCATACCTCGCTTGTAAACTCGCCTTCAACAGGTTCAGTCCACGTTGCTCCTGTCCGGTGTGGGCCCCCTCGCAGCGGATAGAAGGGGGAGGTCGTGCCGAAATGCGACCTCCCCCCGGGCCCTGCGAATATCCCGCCTTCTGGTCGAGGCAGGGCGGAACGGATTTGAGCAGACCGTTGGCCTGTGAGGCATCCGCCTGAGGTGATGTCGCGTCAGGCTACGACGCCGCCTTGTTCGCCTTGCCGAACAGCCTGCCTTGCCAGCCCCGCATGCACTCTTGCTTCCTTGCTAATGTGAAGGGGGCGGGAGGGAGCACCGCAATAGGGGCAGCGCGCGAACTCGGCGACCCCGATGGTGAAGCCATCGAGCGAGGGCAGGAATGGCACAGCGGCGGGGTCGTCCGGGATCAAGGGCTTGACATGCTCAAACAGGATATGGAGATGGGAGCGTTCCCTCGATGTGCTTACCTTTTGGTGAAGGCGGGAACGTGCGGGTGCTGGTTTGGCGTCCCCGCAGGCCTTAGCTAACTCATGGCCCACGACGATCCCGAGATGGCGGATAGAGATGCTGACTGGTGATCAGGTTCGGCAAGCATGCGCTCTTCTGAAATGGACGCGTTACGACCTTCAGCGCCACACGGCTCTGCGCTTCGTCGTTATTGATTGTGTCCTGAGGAGCAAGGATTCAATCAACGCCACGCTGGCTGAGAAGATCATCGTTAAGGAGGCCTTCCATCGTTCAGGCGTTGAGTTCATCGACGAAGGCCCGCGGCTGCGGAGGGGGTAAGTCTGATGCGCCGTTCTCACGTTTGTGAGCGAGCGGCGACCCGAGCTGTGCGAGTCACGCGCCCGGAACCGTCCAGCAATTATGCGCCGCCCGCCCGCGCCGAGATTGCACTCTTACCCGGGCTGCTGATCCTTGCCGATGCAGCCGGTGCCGTTACGCTGGCGCGGTTCCTCGTGCAGGCGCCCACTAGGGCCGAACGACTCGTAAGGCGGCCGTTATGATACCCACTGGTCGTCAGCTCCGCGAAGGGCGCTTGTTAACCGGCATGTCGCAAATCGCCCTTGCCACGGCTGCAGGGGTTAGGCTTGAACTCATCACTCGTGTTGAACTGACAGTTGGGCTTCCGTTGGTCACGAGGCGTGATGTCAGGGCTATCCAAATGGCCCTTGAAGTCGCCGGCGTCGAGTTCACTTTTGAGAACGGCGGCGGAGCCGGCGTGCGGTTGCGGAAAGCACCGCCCTGATCCTCAGGGTCATCCAGGTCAGGCCCACTTGTGCTTTGCTCCGATGGAAGGTCCCGATGCTCTCCACGCCAGCCTGACATCTCCTACAAGACCGCGATGCATTTCCCGGAGAAATGATGTGGTGGTGACCATGTCCGGCTAAGATGTAGATGCGGTCTACGCAGATCTCGAAGCCGCCAGCGTGATCTTCATCGAGACGAATGGCGAGGGTCCGGGTGTCCGGCTATGGAGGAGTGGACAAGCATTATGAACAGGTCGGCCCGGCTATCTGCGCGATGGTTCAATCTTGGGCTCTGGCTCGTGGCCCTGGTCTTCGCTGGCTTTCTCATCAGTCTGGGCGGGCTCGTCGTTGATGACCTACCGAAGGTCGAGCAGCATTTCCGAGGTGCCGATCAGGTCGACCAAGGGGCTGCGGCCCCGCTACGGGCCATCATCAAGCAAACCAAGACGGCCCAGGAGGTGGCTGATCGCGCGCTCGAACAGGCCTCTCTTTGACTTCAGGCCGCTCAGCAGGCCTATGCGAATGATCGGGAAACATTCGGTAACTGGCTGGCGACCCGAAGAGCGACCAGCCTGCCGAGCCAGGACGACGAACTGATCAGCAGGACCAGGGATCTCGACGCGCTCAAGGCGGCGCAGAACGACGCGCAGCACCTTGCCGACGATCAACAGCAGGCCGCACTCGATGCTGAACAGGCGGGAAGCGTGGCGCAAGGCAAGCTCGATGACCTCCAAGCAGCTGCGGCCGAGCAGTTGCGGGTAGAAACGGACCGCGCCGAGCTACGCGTGTTCCTGTATCGCCTCGCGGTGACGGTGCCGCTTCTTGGGGTCGCCGGATGGCTGCTCGTGAGAAAGCGCAGCAGTACCTAGTGGCCTTTTGTTTGGGGCTTCATCATCTTCGCCCTGGTCGCGTTCTTCGTCGAGGTCGTGCCCTACCTGCCAAGCTATGGCGGATACGTATATTACAGCGTGGGGCTCGTCGTGACGGCACTCGTCGGCCGTTTCTGCATCAAGGCGCTAAATCAGCGGCTTGCCAAGCAGGCGCTGATCGAGCAGCAGCCCGACGATGTCCGTCGCGGCGAACTCGCCTACGATGTAGCGCTTGCACGGATGTCGAAAGGCGTCTGCCCCGGCTGCGAGCGTTCCATCGACTCGAAGAACGCGG